>JACSSB010000266.1 GCA_014879435.1 Phycisphaerales bacterium | reverse complement strand
TCCATCTTGACGTCGCGGGCGCGGTCCAGCGTTATCGACTTCTCACCAGCGGAGAAATCGCCGTGGTGCATGTGCGAAACATGGGTCTGCGACCATTGCTTCCACTCGCTCATCGCGTGTGGATTCTTTCGTGCGAAATTCTTGACTGCCAGCGGTGCGCGGCGGTCGGAGTTGCCTTCGCGCAGCACCGGATTCACCGCCGAGCCTAAGCATTTGCCGTAGCGACTGGCGATTTTCTTCTCTTCGTCGGTCTTCGGATCTTCTGGATAGTCAGGGATGGCGTAGCCCTTGCCTTGCAGCTCTTTGACGCAGGCTTTCAATTGCGCGACCGAGGCGCTGATGTTGGGTAGCTTGATGATGTTGGTGTTGGGCAATAGGGTCAGCTGGCCAAGTTCGGCCAGCGTGTCCGGCACGCGCTGCTCGGGGGTGAGAGATTCGGGAAATTCAGCTAAGACGCGGGCAGCCACCGAAATGTCGCTCTTTTCGATTTCGATACCAGCAGGATCGGTAAAGGAGCGGATGATGGGCAGGAAAGCGCAAGTTGCCAGCAGTGGCGCTTCGTCGGTGAGCGTATAGATGATCTTTGGTTTTTCTGCACTCATTGAGCAGTCCTCGTTTTGGGTCGGAGTTGAATTGACCTGAAGAAACGTTATGTCATAGAAACAGAAACAGCGATTTGGAATGAGCGGGTTCCGTTTGAAAATCCGGTTAGACGGCTGTGGTGTTCCTGTCTGATTTCCGAATCATTCCGTCACATTGAAGCACGAGTTATTGATAAATAGTATTGGCAAAAAAATCGCCATCGGGTCGCCTTCCAAGCTCTAAGCACCTCTCGATCATGCTACCTGTCAGCCGAACAAACCATCCCAGAGCAACTTAAGGCCGGACAGCCCCAATGCTGCTGTCGCCAACATAAAGAACGGGCGTTCTGGAATCTTCGCCAGTACCCGCAAGCCACACCAGACGCCGATCGGTACCAGTGGCAAGAGGATGGCAGAAACCATCAGGGTTTCCTGGGTAAAAATCCCCATGCCAAGATAGAACGGCAGCTTCGCCAGATTGATCAGGGTAAAAAAATAGACCGAAGTGGCGACGAAAGTACGTTGAGACAAGCCTCGATTTAATAAATAAAGCATGATCGGAGGCCCACCCGCATGGGCCAGCGTGCTGGTAAACCCGGAGGTTGCCCCACAGAGCACACCAAACCAGCGGCTGGAGCGGGAGTGATCCATCCGAGGGCTACTGGCTTTGCGCCGAAGCATACGATCCAGAGCAAAAAATACGGCAATCAAACCAACCAAGGTTTTGACCAGAGCATCGGACATCAGCCCGAATGCTAAAGTGCCGACGATGATCCCCAAAATTGCAGACGGAACCAGCAGCCGCAAATCCGACCATTCAGCCTGCCCCTTCCAAGCACGAATACCGACAAGGTCGGTGGCGATCAGCAGTGGCAACACGATAGCCACCGCATCGCGCGGAGCCAGCCAGATGGACATTAGCGGTACCGCCAACCCACCGAGCGCTCCACCCAATCCCGCCTTGGAAATGCCGGTCATCAAAATCGACAGCACTGCAACGGTCCAGCCCGCGATTCCTAGATCCAATTTTTAAGGTCCGCCCATTCAGTGATGGATCGAGTGCTTTAGATATCCAAGGCTCGGAATCGCAGATCCCTGTGCCGACCCACTGGCTCCGGGCTGCGCCCCTGCGACTCGAATAACCCCCAGGCGATGCTGATCGCCAGCAGGTCAGCGACACCCCCCATGGTGAGTCGTTGGTAGCAATATTGGTGGTTGGTCTCGGTCAAAAAAGAGATTGGATCGTAGCCATGCAGGAGCAAGGCTTCCAGCGTTGCACCATCACGCTTCAGGCGGGTGAGACCCTCTGGGCCGCAACGGCGCAAAGCCGTAGTGTCTTCTACTTTTTGCATCAGCCGCGCCATCGCCAAAAATAAAGCCGCATCTTGCGCGAGTCCGCGCTGTCGTGCTTCACGCAAGGCGGGAACGCCCACCTCGAACACTGAGGGCAAGCCGTTCAAGGCTTCCTGAATAATACCGCCTGCCCGATAGCGGTCGCGTGTTCGGCTGCCTTTGGTTTGGGTGGGTAAACCCGTGGCAAAAAGCCGATGTGCCACATCAGCAATGGCGGTCTTGACCGTCACACGATCCCACGATCTTGCAGTATGAACTCCAGCCAACAGTAAGCCGCCGAGAAAAATAGCGCCCCGATGCGTGTTCGCGCCCAGTTGCTCGAACATGATGCGTTCGGCATCAATCCCTAGTTCGCGCAGTTGTGCGATGGGTGGCTGAGTCTCCAAAGCGGTCACGCATTTGGAAAAATAAGGCTTCAGCAAGCGAATCGAGCGCGCCATCAATGGGTAATCGAGATCGTCGTGTGCGCCGTTGTCCCAGCGATCTACCAGTCCGGGTTTGGGACTAAGATCAAGCTCCCGCCGCAGGCCAACGACCAGTAGTCCGGTCAGTTCACGGATCGGCGAGCGGATCGGTGAGGTCGGTGGCGAAAGCGCTAAGTAGTTGGCCGACATGCTCAAGCAGGCGCTCCATCGGGTGGCGGTGCAGGCGGATACAGTCCACAGCCGGTTCGGTGCACAAGAGGCAGCGCCGCGCCGGTGCGCCCAATTCGGCCCGCCCGATCCGCATGCCGTCAGCGCTATACACATCGAGATCGAGCAGGCAGGCGGCGGGTAGGGCGGTTTCAATATCCAGTGCCGTTGCCTTGAGCGGGTAGGGATCGACGGCAGCGGCGATGATGCAATATGGGCCGAGGGCGTCTTCGCCTTCGGCCATGATCCGATAATCGCCTTCTATCCGCTGGCAGAGTTCCTGTACTCCCCAGGCAAATAGTGCGGCGCTGCCGGGTGGGGTTTTGTTGGGGCCGGGAATCGCGTTGGAAATTAGTATTAACGCTTCGGTCGCGCTGCGCAATAAGGCCGCCAGCAAGGCTTCACGAGCCTCGCGGGCGGCCAGTAGTTCAACCCTTAACCTGGCGTATGACATCGGTGATGGTGCCATCCCGGTACTCGACTAGACCGACAATATTGTCGGTAAATTCGATGGGCCGGGGTGCGCCGGTAATACCGTAAATTTCATCCCTGAGTTCGACAATCGATTTCACCGGTATCCCGCGCCGACGCAGATCCGGGGCCAACGCTTGATATTTACTATTCAGCGCAACTCCGCGTTCAGTCACGATGGCATCGATGGTCTCACCGGGCGTGGAAATCGTGGTCACTTCATCGCGCACGATGGGTAGCCGAGCACGGATTGAAGGCGCTACCACGATTGCCAATTTCGCCCCGGCAGCGGTGTCGGCATGGCCACCGGTATTGCCGTTCAGGGTACCGTCGGATTCGGTGTTGACGTTGACATTGAAATTGGTATCGATCTCCCGTGCGCCCAGTACCACGCAATCGAGCCGGTTGACCACGCAGCCGGCATTGAACGGGTTGGCGTACATGTCGGCGCTCATTTCGATGTGTGCAGGATTCCGGCCCACCGAGGCGACTGCCTTCAGATCGAAGCTTTGCACATCGAACAGCGCCTCTAGTAATCCTTCTTCCAGCATATCGACGAAATAACCGGTGATACCGCCCGCACCGAAGGAGCCGACGATACCGCGTTTGCGCATCAGGTCGCGGACGTTGGCCGCCGTCGCCAGCGATGCGCCACCCGCGCCGGTCTGGAAGGAAAAACCGGTTTTGAGCAATCCGGATAGATCGATGACGGTGGCCGCGTACTTGGCGATCTGCAAGCCGATGGGATCGGTGGTGACGCGGGTGGTGGTCGAGACGATCTTGCTCGGATCACCCAGCGAGTCGACCTGGACCACGTAATCCACTTTAGTTTGCGGAATGGAAATGGGGAAGGCCGGATAGGGCACCAAGTTGTCGGTGACGGCGATCACGCAATCGGCATAGTCGGCATCCGAGTGGCTGTAGCCCACCACCCCGCAGGCTGACGGTCCCTTGCTGGCGCAAATGTTGCCGTATTCATCACAGGTCGGCGCACCGACGAAGGCCACATCGACTTTGATGTCGCCACACATCATCGCCCGCCCACGTCCACCGTGGGTGCGGGTGACGATCGGTACATCCAATTGCCCGGTGGACACCATTCGACTGATGCGGCCGTTGACCCCGGATTCGATGCGGGTAATCACGCCGTCGCGAATGAAGGGAATCAGTACCTCGTGCACCGGATGGATCGACGAGCTGGCGATGCCGATATCGCGGATGCCCATCGCGGCGATTTCCTTGACCACGCTGTTGAGCACTTGGTCGCCATTGCGCAGATGATGGTGTGCGCCGATGGTCATGCCATCGCGCAACCCAGAGGCTTCGATGGCCTCACGCAGCGATCCTAGCAGCTTGTTGTCACCCGGATTGACGCGGCGGATCGGTCGCGCCACGCGTGGCCCTTCGGGTTGCACCGAAAACGGATCGCGGTAGGGGCGCAGCACCCGTCCGCGCCAAATATCGGGAATTTCCCGGCCGAGACTGTTCTTGCTCATGAGTCCGCGTCCCCGTAAATCACCTGTTCGTCGATGTCGGTGTCGACCAATCCCAGCGATTTAGCCGACAGCAATACCCGCACAGCGCGGGCAACCACTGGTGCGTCGATCATCTTGCCGCCTAGCGAAACCACGCCAGTACCTTGTTCGCGTGCACCCTTGATGGCATCCACCACTTGCAGGGCATAGTCGATTTCATCCGGTTTAGGAGCCAATACCTCGTGCAATACGTCGATCTGGCGCGGATTGATCAGTGACTTACCATCGAAGCCTAATACTTTGATGTGCTCGCATTCACGACGGAACCCCTCCTGATCGGAGGCGTCGGCCCATACCGTATCGATGGCTTGAATGTCGGCGGCGCGACAGGCCATCAGCAACAATTGACGTGGTACCACCAGGTGCTCGCCGGTCTTGGGACGGTCGATTTGCAGGTTGGCGGTATAGTCCTCGGCGGAAAAGCCCAGCGCTACCAGTCGGCTTGAGGCACGCGCAGTCTCGTTGACATTGATGATGCCTTGCGCGCTTTCCACCGAAGCGATGACTTTGAAACGACCAATTTCGCAGCCCAGATACTCCTCAAATTCGGTCAGCAAATCATCGATCCGTCGCAGATGGGAAGGATGTTCGCATTTCGGTAAGCGGATACCATCGGGCATGGCGGGCAGGATTTGCGCCAGATCGTCACGGAAATACGGCGTGTCCAGGCCGTTGATCCGCACATACACTTCCTTGTTGCGTTGGGTATAGCCTTCGATGAAGCGGCGCGACAACAGCCGGGCGGTATCTTTTTCGGTGCGTGGTACCGCATCTTCGAGGTCGATGATGCAGACATCGCAAGAAAAGATCGGAATATTTTGCAGCATCGCGGGCATGTTGCCCGGTACGTACAGCAGACTGCGGCGCAGTTGTGGATGGATCATGCCGGCGGTCCTGTCTTAGTTGGCGCGGCGTAATGCCGCTTCGACGCGGGCGTCGATGGCATAATCCAGCGCCCCGCGATCCGATATCATGATTCGGCACTGTTCGACCGACAGGCGCTTGAGTACCTGCTTGATCCGTGTTTCGATCAAGTGGCCGAATTGCTGCTGTACGGTCGATTCGATTTCGATGGTGAGATCGTCCGCCGGTTCGACGAACACAATCAGGTCGCTGGATTGCATGGTGCCCGCTTGGGCTTTTTTATTGATGCGCATACTTGCAAACCTCCGTAACAGGGACAAAGGCGCAACGCTCGACCAGAAGCGTGGCCGTGAGACGGCAGGGGTTTTATCCCATGTGGGTACCGTATCGATTCACCTATTTTTCTCGCCATGTTCGCCTTAAATGATCCAGTACCGGTGCGGGCAGAGCGGTCGCCAGAGTGTGTTCATCACCCTCGTGCAGCGCCGTTTGTAGCTGCGAAGCGCTAAGCCAACTGCCTGGAGGGATGTCCGCCCCAAGATCCAGCAGACGGATATCCCAGTGTGCTAGGTGAGATTGGATCATGGCGTGGTAGCTTTGATCGGTGGCAGGCGGCGGCTCCACACCGACCACCCGCATTTGGATGTGGAAGGGCTTGGCAATGTGGCGACTAAAGCACTGTTCTTCTAAACCGACCCGGATTTTGATGGCATCATCACCGGGACGCAGCGAATAGCCAGGAAAGCGATCCACTGGTACCCGATAGGGGCCGGTATCGGTGACGACGACGTTGCTGATGGCCGCCACGCTTTGTCGGGTTAAGGTTAGCCGTGTGGCTAGCGGCAACGCGTGCGGGCCATCGGCACGCACGAAGACATAGATCGTGTCGGCTTCGGCGGCAGCGCGCTTGATCAGATGCAAATGACCGAGCGTGAACGGGTCGGCATCGGTGAATACCGCCGCATTATGGCCCGGTCGAACCAGTGCGGCGCGTTCGCTCAGGTACTGGCGGATTTCGCCGCCGTGCTCCAGCCAAGTGATGCCGCTGTATTCGGTCAGCGGTTTAAAGCCGAGCCAGCTGAAGGCGTTGACGGTGCAGTGCCGGGTAAAGATAAAAAAGCCTTGCTCGCCCGCCGCACGACCCAGCCGCATCAACTCAGACAGCAGATCTCCGGCCAGCCCTTCACCGCGATAGGCATCCAGCACCGCCAGCATTTTCATCACTCGGCCACGTCGTCCACAGCACCCGACCAGGATGCCATCCTTGAAAATCCCGACCAGATCGTGGAAATCGTCTTCGAAACGCAAATTATTGCTTTCGATCAATTGCCGAGCGAGTTGCTGATCGGCGCGGCTACACAGCGGGAGTGGATAGTTCACGACAGCGGTGCTCTCGCTCTCTAGCCTCGCGCCAGCAATGGCGTGTGCTTACGGCCGCCCAATTGCGCCTCAGCTACGCTGATAGCGCTCATATTGACGATCGTTCGCACCAGTGCCAGTTGCGTGACGATATAGGCGGGTTTGGCCGCGCCGAGCAGAATAGGACCCAGCGAGGTTCCGCCACCCAGTACTTTCAACAGGCCATAGGCGATATGTGCGGCATCGTCGTTGGGCATGATTAGCAGATTAGCCGGTCCTTGCAGCGCGGTTTCACCGAGAAACTTCAGTCGTGCTTCTTCCGATACTGCCGTTTCGCTGTTCATTTCGCCCTCCACAATCAGATCGGGCGCGCATTCTTGCAGGCGGTGCAATGCTGCCCGCATCTTGAGCGCCGATGGGCTGTGGTGGGTGCCAAAATGCGAACGTGACAGCAGCGCAACTTGGGGCGTGAGGCCGAAAGCACGCACTTGAGCGGCAGCGAGCAGCGTCAGCTCGACGATGTCATCGACCGTTGGATCGGGGGTGACGTGGGTATCACCCAGGAAATAAGTGCCGGTGGGCAGGATCACCGGGGTCAGTGCATAAAAATTGTGTACTCCTTCCCGCAGGCCGATGACTTGGCGGATGCGTTCCAGATGGCGCTTGAAACGGCCCACCGTGCCGCAGAGCATGGCATCGGCGTCGCCGCGTTGTACCAGCAGAGCCGCCGCTACGGTCGAATCGGTACGTGGCAGCGATTGGGATTCCTGTACTGAAATACCTTCCCGCTGCGAGCGCTGATGGAGCAGGGCGCAATACTCGTTATAGCGAGGACTGCTTTCCATATGGACGATCTCGCAATTTTTTCCGGGCTGGAGTCGCAATCCCAGTTGCTTGATCTTTTGTTCGATCACCTCGGGTCGACCGACCAACAGCGGGAAGGCGATTCCCTCGTCAAGTACCTGCTGCACCGCTTGCAGCACCTTCTGCTCCTCGCCTTCGGCGAAGACCAGCCGCTTGGGGTGGCGTTTGGCTTTCTCGAAGATCGGCCGCATCACCGATCTGGAGGAATAGACGAAGCTGGTTAGGTGCTCGATATAAGCATCCATGTCCTCGATGGGGCGGGTCGCCACCCCACTGTCCATCGCCGCTTCCGCGACTGCCGAGGCGATTTTGATGAGCAAACGCCGGTCAAAGGGTTTGGGGATCAGATACTCCGGCCCAAAGCTCAGTGATTGACCGCCGTAAGCGCGCATGACGATATCGTCGGCGGTTTCCGCCTGCGCCAGATTAGCGATGGCATGGATGCAGGCCAATTTCATGGCATCGTTAATGGCGGTCGCACCCACATCCAGGGCGCCACGAAACAGATAGGGATAGCACAGGACGTTATCGACCTGATTGGGATAGTCGGAGCGTCCGGTGGCCAGCAAGGCGTCGGGGCGAACGGCTTTGGCGATATCCGGCAGGATTTCCGGTATCGGATCGGCCAAGGCCAGAATAAGTGGCTGGGGCGCCATCGCCTCAAGCATTTCCGGCTTGAGCACATCCGGTGCGGACAATCCCAGGAAAATA
>JACSSB010000204.1 GCA_014879435.1 Phycisphaerales bacterium | reverse complement strand
TTACGCCGGAACGGCAGAGCCTGTTCTAGTCGCACCGGCAAAGCCGGTGGTTTACTTAAATTTCAATTACGGCGGGTGAGACAATCCTTCTTCTACCCAATTCGCTGCGCGTGGTAGTTTCAATCCGCACCCGCCAATTACGGCGGGTGAGACTTGGCCTGAAAAATCGACTCGACGGCAGATTTGAGGTTTCAATCCGCACCCGCCAATTACGGCGGGTGAGACATCAGCCAACTTGCAAAGGTATGGCGCAGATCGTGGTTTCAATCCGCACCCGCCAATTACGGCGGGTGAGACAGCTAGACATTCTTGTCTACATGGACATGGTCAAGGCTGTTTCAATCCGCACCCGCCAATTACGGCGGGTGAGACGAATATCGCACGGGAGCTTAAAAACCTAGCCAAAGTTTCAATCCGCACCCGCCAATTACGGCGGGTGAGACGCCATTATCGCAACTTGTTGATTAAATTCAAGTATTGATAATATTTTTCGGAACTTACTCTTGGTTCTGGCTTGCGCTTCGAAATTCATAGCATAAAAAATAAAAAATACTTCAAATTCAAATTATTAGGTAGAGCGCGAACCCCCCTGATTTCAGCTCTCCGCTTGGGGTTCGCGCAGCAGTTCCGTCAAATGACTAGAGAATCATTCTCAAAATTTATCGCCTGAAATATACCAAATTCCTTAACATGTTCCGCCAGAGGTTCGGTGAGTTTATAGAACCGTAAGTTATCCTCACTCAGATCAATCTCAGCCAATAGTGCTCGCTCCAACACCTCGTATTGTGCTTGGTTAACACGACATTCAAAAACTGATTTTTGCACACGCTGACCATAATTAAGGCAGACTCGTGCAACTCGGCGTAGTCTGCGTCGACCTATCGCTGTCTCAGTACAAACATCGTAACTAACTAAGATCATCATGTTGTTGCTATCCAAGTTTGAAAGTGTGTAATGCCATCAACGAACCAAAAATGGCAAATAACCCTCTACATCCCTTCGTAATACACGGGCCAGTAATCGTGCTTGCACATGAGGCAACAAGCCTACCGGCACCGGTTGCTGCAATAGTGCATGACTGATTTCTTCCTGTTTGCGCTTCTGATATGCGTTCAGTACCGTTTTTCGACCTGCTTCTGATAAATACACTGCCCCACCAGGCCGTGCTTCGAAATCCTTCTCAGTCAATTGGCCGCGGTTGATCAGCGTCAATGCCAACCGATCTATCAGCGGCCGAAATTCCTCCACTAAATCAAGCGCCAAGGCTGGGCGTCCTGGCCGAACAGCATGGAGGAAACCCAACTGTGCATCCAATCCCACACCCTCCACTGCCGCTCGGCAATCGTGGATCAACAAAGTGTACAAGAAGGAAATTAATGCGTTGAAACGGTCTAGGGGTGGACGGCGACTGCGTCGTTCAAATGAAAATACCTCCCGCGCATCGGTTCTAATTAAATGGCGTACCGCTGAAAAATAGACACGGGCACCGTCGCCTTCCACGCCTCGCGTTGCATCCAATGTCGCCATACCTGGCAAGCGTCGGATATGCCCTGCCAGCAATTGTCCGTTTTGCCGTAACGCCTCACGGTCGGCGTCGTTACCACTATCGCGGGCGCCCCGCAATACAATTTGTCGGGCATTACGCAACTTGCCTGCCACGAAAGCTTGCGCTAATTCCAGCGTTTGCGTTGCCGTCACCCGATGCTGTGCTTGACGCAACAGAATATTGCCGCTCAAAGGCCCTTCCAGGCGGGCTTTGAACTGGCCGCGCCGATCCAGCAGAACCACACCTCGGCCATCGTCAGCACAACGGTGCAAGGCTGCCGGACTCACCATGATGTCGCCGAAGATCACTACGCTGCCTAAATGATGTAATGGCACTTGCAACCGCTTCTGGCGCTCTATTTCCACCACCAGCGTCTCCCCTTCCAGATGCAGATAAGCACCCTGGGTCATCACATAGAGCGTATTCAGGAGGTGGCGCATGATTCTTCCTCGTCGGCATCTGGGTCATAGAGGGTTTTTCGCAGGGTATGTAAGCGTGAGCTACTCGCGATCATTACTGGTTGGCAAAGATCCAGCAACGAACACTCCTTGCAGCGCCCGTCCGCTACAGGTGGTGGTAGGTGTCCGCTGGCCAGTATCGCCCGGATTTTCGGCACCATCTCCTCGACTGCGGCACGCAATGCAGCCGTGATCACCACTTCTCGTCGTCGCCGAGAACTGTGGTGAAAGATTGCACCGCGTGACACAGGGCGGCCGAGCACCTCTTCTAGGCACATTGCCTGCGCTGTTACTTGTACATCGTCATGTTGCCGAGCGCGACGCGGGCCGTGTTTGTACTCCACCGGAAAAGGTGTGCCATCGGGTAGAAATTCCACCACATCCGCCCGGCCCACCAACCCCAACCGTCGTGAATACAGCGGCAAGGCGCGCTCGACGCGCACCCCGCCTTCGGCTCGACTTTCTGGTGTGTCCACCTGTGCATGCACGGCCTGTCCGCGTAAGGTGTACACATTCTCGTCCCAAGCCTGCTCAGCGTGGATCAACGCGCACTGACGTGGACAATAGCTGTAGTGCTGAAGTGCCGAGATCGCAATTGCATCGTCCAACTCATCATCCGGCGCTGTCATGGTGTTTTACCCGACCAGTCGCAACAGGGTTATTCCTTCTGGCAGGTTCGATTCATCCACCGTGACCGCATAATCGTCGAAGGCACGCGGTGTACTGCCGGAATCGCGTAAGTTCACCGCGATCCGTTCAAACAGATGATGTGCGGGCGCGTTACCTAATGCAGTAGCATGCTGGAATACGTACAAGCCACGAGTCGTCATCTGCCCGCGTGCGGCGGAATGGTCGTGTTCGAATAAATTGCTCAAGGCTTCCCACAACAATGTCAGGTCGCCGTCCGAGAACCCAGTCTGTGCCGCCAGATGTGCTGAAATAAAGCCATGTGCGCGGTACAGGCCATAAGGTACGGTGAACTTACGGCCCATGGTACGGTTATCACCTTGCTGCTTTTCAGCATCTTCCTCTTTGGTCACCGCCATGCGGGTGATCGCATGTTCTGCTGGAGTAATCGGGTCCATGCTGCGGGCGAAACTCAGCTGCACTGGGCCGCGTACTTGGCCACAATTAACGCCGGTGGACATCACCGCGCCAAAGGTGCGCACATCGTAGAAGTTGCCGCACATCCAAACCCACGCTTTTTCCACTTCGTCGCCACTGCCCTTGCGTTTGCCACTTTCGCCGGACAGCGCAAATCCCAAGGCGACATAAGCCCGCTCATGCTGCCGGTTCAATACCGCTTTCTCCTTGACATAAATCTCGAACGGCGGTTGTTCGCCCTGCTTGAGTCCCACATAGTTGCGTACCTTGCGCTTCAGGCAAACATCGGTCACCAACCCATGGCTAGTCTGTGGGTCCATGCGCGGCATGTTGCCAGCGTCTGGGTCACCGTTAGGGTTACCGTCAGTTACATCGAACAATAATACGAAGTCGTAACGGTTCTTGATTGCATCAGTCATGGTTGAGCGCTCCCTGATCGGCAGTTTGATTATCGGTTGATTTTCTCGTGAAAAATGCTTGTCGCTGATGGTAGTAACCAATAGCGAACCGCCCCTGATCGTCCAGGTTCAGATGAGGCGGAAATTGGGTAGTGGTTTCTAAAATCTGGCCGATCAGGTTTTCCAGCCAAATCTTTTGCCCGGTAGTGAGCTTATTGAGATGGTGCGGTGCGAGTTTGTTGAGCAGATACGGAAAGGCGGTAACTGGCGTAGCTGAAGCCGCTCCATAAAAGCGGTCGCGGATGGTAGCATTAAGATGATCACCACTCGCTAATGCCTGGGCGCGTTCCAAAACGGCGAATAACCGACCTAGGCGATAACCAATGTTGGAGTTTTGTGGATCGAGTGACACGTCAACCTCCTGTTTAGCAAGACTAAAGCGAGCATTGCGGGTCAACACAGCTTTGATTAAAGCCGCACGGACATAATTGACTGCTCCTTGCTCAGCGCGAATGCGTTGCAAGGTAGTGACCAGCAAGGTTTGTGGATAGGGGGTTCCAGCGAGAATTGCACGCAGTACCTCACCGGCCAGCGGCGGCGGGATGTTTTCACTTTTGCCTTGGGCGGCGGTAGCCACCAACAAACGCCACAATGGCAAGTATTCTGGATCGCGGGGAGAGCGCACGATGGCGAGATCGTCGAAATGCTGGCGGATACTCACTGCTAATTCGCGTACCGTACTGACGTTCCATAAGCGCACGGCCAGTCGCGCATTGTTCGGGGCGAGACCCAATACAAAAAAGCGAGTTTCATCTTGATCCAGCGGGCGCACACCCGTTTTGGGTGCTTCGTACAATGCTTTGACCGCTTCCACTCCGCGTGCTGGATCATCGGGATCGGGTTGCAACCAATCAGCAAAGAGTTCCTCAGCAGGATCGGGCTTTTCGGCCCAGAATACGAAAGTATCCTCGCCGACCAATAATTTCTGGCGGGAATTGGCGCGCAGCAAGTGATTGAGCGCGGTGGTGTAGGCGAACGCAGCGTATTCGCCCACGGGAGCATTTTGGCCTTGTTCCTTGCCGTGAGAACAGGAGGCAGCAAAGTTGAATGAGAAGAGATTAGCGCCGCTGCTCTGAGCACCGCGCACACCCTTGATCGCTGGATGCAGGCGAGCGATGGTGTCCAGATTTCCACTGACCAGACAACGGTTGCGAACGGTTGCGGTATTCTGTTCAGCCGCTATGACCACCTGCCGTACTGCATCTCGCTGGCAGATGAGTTGCAGGTCGCTATCCAGGCGGAAACTGAGCGGATCGGTGGATTTGTTAAGTTCTGGCCAAAGCGAGTGGGTGAATACCACGTTGAAATCAGCTTGCTCCAAAAACGCCAATACCGCCCGTACTCCCCCGTCGGTGACGGGCGCGGGGAAGGTATCATGGACACGCTGGACGAATGCAGTATGGGTTTCCTGGGTTCGCTTCTGCTCTTTCTCCAAACCAGCAGCGTTCAGTTTGGCCGCCCGCGGTGCGCTGACCACGCCCAGCGCATAACCAGAGTTATCCCATAAAAGATTCGCCGCTATACCGGACGCGCGTTTGACTCCCTGCGGCACGACGAACAACCGTCCCTTATCGCGCTTGTTGCTCCCGTCGCGAGTGTCCTCGATGTCCACGAAGCGCCCATCCCGATCCAGCACGATGACAAAGGGAATCGCTTTGCGCTCGAAACCGGGCGGCGGCAGTTCATCCTGTTGCCGACTGTAATAATCGCAAAGAGCTTGCAAAATCATCGGGCGATCTCCTCGCTGTCCCAAGCTGGAACCCGAACCCTTCCATTATCGAGTTGGGCGCGGAAAAAATACGGCGTCGATTCGGAACCGCGATATTCCAGGTCGTACAGCATCCAGCCCAGATCGCGGTTTTCAGCAATCGGTTCTGGCCATGATCCAGCGGGATCTACCCAGGCGAATGCTGACGAGAATTCCCGACAACCCAGATAGGGCTGGTTGAAACATTGGCCCTTTTCAGCACGGCGGCGGAACATGGCCGCGTACTTGGCGAGCGTGTCGTCGGGACTGGCCTGCTCGGTCAACTTGAAACGGGCGTGAATCAGATAATCCACCTCACGCAATAACAGTGCGGCGCGCTGTACACGTTCTTTGGAATCATCGGCGTACAAACCCAACTCGCCTTTGCCTCGATTCATCGCAGTTTTGACGTTGTTCATGGAAATCACGCTGGCGACCTCGTTGCGGCGTACCGAAGTCCAGCGAATCGGCTTGAGTACATCGATCTGTGTTACCCGCCAAACGATTTGCGGTTTCCATAAGATCGCCTCCAACACGCCACGCGCGGCGGAGGGCGTCATCACGTCATAGGAAACCCGCTCCACTTTCATTTCTGGACGGGTGAAACAGGCGTAATCGCCCCATACTCGCAGGCATACCGTGTTATCCAGCGCCATCAAATTCTCCTCACTAAGCAATCAAATCATCTGGTGCATAGTTGACGTTCTGCCCCACTTGCAGACCGACGACGGGATCGTAAAGCGGCGCAACCTGAACAAAGATGCCAGGTCGCCGTTCCTCAATGGCACCCTCAGCCAGTAAGCATTGGTGAATCCGGCGCGGGATATTCACCACATAGCGCTGCAACTGGCGCAGTGTCTTTCGGTCCAGATCATTACTAGGTCGCGCCAACCGCGCCAGCAGACCTTCGCTATCGCCATATCGCACGATCACGGGGGCTTGTATTTCGGGGATTAACTGGAAGCGCTCGGCGGCAGTGCGAAAACTGAATTCCAGCCGGTGGTTGTTTTTCAATAGCGTCACGATGTCCTGGCGATCCAGCCCTTCTATACCCTTGCGCCAATACAGGCTTTGGAAATATTCGGAAAACAATGCAGGTGCGAGCGGATCGGGTGGGCGGCGCAACAGCAGTTGTCGGCCTGCATCGCGGGTTTGGCGTAAATGGCCCTTGGGTGGCTCGGTCGGTGGTACGAACACTACAACCTGTCCCAAATTGAATAAGCGCCCTTCGCGATTGCAACGTCCCGCCGCTTGGGCGATGGAATCCAATCCAGCTAGTGCCCGATAAACCACCGGAAAATCCAGGTCTACACCGGCTTCCACCAACTGTGTACTGACCACCCGAATCGGATCATCAGTGGCCAGACGTTTCTTGATTATGGCTATCACATCAGAACGGTGCTGGCCGCACATCAGGCCGGAAAGATGCACGGTGTCAGCGGGTAATAAGCCATACAGGACACGAGCATCGTCGCGCCGGTCTACGATGCATAACGCCCGAGGATGCCTTTCCAATTCAGCAGCGAGTGCCTCCCATGGTGTCGGTGCATGCAAATCTTCGGGCAACCGCACCTCCACTCGACGTAATTGTGTATGCAGTTCCTGTACCGCTGCTGCATCACCCATGATCTCGCGCACATCGTCTAAGCCATTGATGGAAAAATCGAAGCCACGATGGAATGCCAAGTCAGGTTGAGTCGCGGTACAAAGTACGAAGCTCACCCCGTAATGGCGGCTCAATTCCCGTATCGCGCCCAGAATCGGAGTTAAAAACTCCGGTGGAAGCAATTGCGCCTCATCCAAGATCACCACACTGTTGACGATGTTGTGCAGCTTACGCGTCTGGCTGGGGCGAGCGGCGAATAGGGATTCGAAGAACTGGACATTGGTAGTCACAACCAGCGATGCATCCCAGTTCTCACCCGCCAGCCGACTGCGTGGGGTTTCTCGTTCCGAATCGAGATTGCTGTGGTGTTCGAGCACGGCATCCTCACCAAACACATTGCGAAACACGTCCGCCGTTTGTTCGATGATGCTGGTGTAGGGGATAACGTAGAGAATACGGCGCTTGCCATGACATCGGGCGTGACGCAGGGCGAATCCTAGCGAAGCCAGTGTTTTGCCGCCGCCAGTGGGGACAGTCAGCGAAAACAGTCCTGGTGCTTGTTCCGCTGCACCTCGGCAACGATCCAGTACCCAGGCCCGCATTCGGTTGACTGGCGTATCGTCCGTTTGCGTTGCCAATGTCGCCATATATGTCTCGAAACGCGACTCCAGGATATCCAGCGTGGGATATTGTCCTCGCGATGCCGTCTTGTCCGGTGACATGAATTGTTCGGTATCGAGAAAATCGGCATCTACCAAACAGGAAAACAGCAGTCGAATCCACAGTGCCACATCACGTTGACCAGGGTTGGATGTCGGCAACGGTGCATCGAGAATGTCGGCAGGCGGGGACTGTATCAGCGCATCAGCAAGCAAATCGGTTTGTTTCAGTCGGTGCACAAGGCTGGATATCGGCGCTTCGGCACTTTGCCAATCCGGTAATCCTGCATGATGCCCGGCAATAAGATAGGCAAGGATGCGCCCCAAACCCTTCATGCGCTCGATAGCGTGTAGTGCGCCCACCGTGGAGTGATCAACGCGCCCTGGTGTGGTTTCGATATGCGCGTCATAACCGGAAGCGCCACGGATATAATGCTGAAATATGGAGCGATATTTGCCCAGGTCATGCCACAGACCGGCTAGCCTTGCCCAGTCGCCTGCGTCAAAAGCAGCCGCAAACGACTCGGCAAGTGCCGCTACGCCGCGCAAGTGCTCGTCAAGAGGATGCGTGTGCCATTGACCACAGTCGTCTTGTCGGACGTGGGCGAGAAAAAGGCTAGAGTGATCCTGGATCGGTTCTGGGGTTTTATCGAGATCAGTCATTGAATTAACCTTGCAATGAGCATGGAGGTAAAGAAAGATGCATGCACGGGGAATAGAGCAACATCGTCTAGACCGCATATTTCGCTGGGTGGGTTTTTGATGTCACCCCAATCCGAGTTATCTGGAGCACAATGGAACTCCCCACCGCAACCCACCGAATTTCAGGCCCGCCAACGCTGTGCTTGGTGTAGCACCGATCCGTTATATCTGGCTTATCACGATCACGAATGGGGCGTGCCGCTCCACGACGAGCGCCGACTATTTGAGATGCTGATAC
>JACSSB010000303.1 GCA_014879435.1 Phycisphaerales bacterium | reverse complement strand
ATTCAAGACGCATCCGGTGCGAAACGCAGCAAAGCATCGAGTTCATCGACCTCCTCGGACCAATCCGAATCCTCTTCGATGGCTTGTACCAGGAACTCGGCCTGATCTGGAGCCCACCAAGTCGCTTGATGCAATGGGATTTTGGGATCGAGCGGTCGATGCTTGTGGATAAAGGCATCGACGCTATTGGCGTCAGCAGGCAGCCCCAATTGTTCGAACAAAGTGCTCAGGTTATGTGCTGCGATATCCATGCGTTTCTCCTCACAAAGATGGATATAAATGGGCTCACCGAGGCAGATCCAAGATCGCTTCCAAACCGCCTTGTGGATGATTACGTAAGCGGAGATCGCCACCATGCGCACGAGCGATATTGCGGGCGATACTCAGCCCCAGCCCAACACCGCCAGTATCTTGGTTGCGCGAACGCTCCAACCGATAAAAAGGCTCGAAGACCTTATTTAGCTCCTCTGCCGGGATACCAGGCCCGCGATCATGAATGCTCAACGTCAGCCGCTGTGGCGTATCCCGCACCTGGATATCGGCGCGCTGGCCGTATTTCAGCGCATTGTCTACCAGATTGGTCAGGCAGCGTTTCAACGCCAGCGGCCGACAGCGCAGCGGTTGTGCGGCCACCCCATCGACCTCTACCACCTGCCCGGCATCCTCGGCGTCTTCCCGCAAACAATCCAGCAAAGCATTGAGATCGACCGGTGCCATCGGTTCGGAATCCTCGCCGCCACGCAGAAAATCCAGCGAGGCTTGCACCATGCGCTGCATATCATCCAGATCGGCCAGGAATTTATCTCGCGACGGTGAATCGTCCAGCATCTCGGTGCGCAGCCGCAAGCGAGTGATCGGGGTTTTCAGATCGTGGGATACGGCAGCGAGGATACGGTCACGGTCCTCGATATAACGAATCAAACGCTCCTGCATGGTGTTGAACGCCATAGCGGCGCGGCGGACCTCCAACGGCCCGGATTCGAGCAGTGGCGGACGACGGATGTCACGGCCCAATTCGGCGGCGGCATTGGCCAACACGGTCAATGGCCGCGTCAGTGCCCGCACTGCCAACGCCGCCAATACCGCAACCGAGACCAACAATACCAGCAGCGTCAACAGCAAACGCATCGGCCACGCGATCACCTCTTCCGGCAGGATTTGTTGGAACGTGATCACCGCGCCATCGTTCAAACGTACCTGCACCACGAAATTGCGCAAACCCATCATCATGGCGTGCTGCCAGTGACGGGGTGGACCGCCAGCCGTTCTGGGTGGCGGGGGCGGTCGCTCATCCTCCCAAGCGCGTGGCGGCTGATCCTCCTGGCCCGTCCAAGCACGCGGCGGCCGCGGTGGAGAGCGCCAAGCCGGGCGTGTGGCGATGGGGGGAGGCCAGTCATCGGCGATTTCGACCTGAAATGGCCGATTTGCCCCAAGCTGGCGACGCAGCAGGCTGCGAAACAATGCCGTCTGATAACGATCATCCGTATCCGTCTGCTCGGCCCAGGGCAAATCGAGGCTGAGCCGGGTGGGTGGCAAATCCAGCGCCGTTACCAATCGCTGGCGCTCAGCCGGTTCCTGCGTGTCCAGTAGGCCGACGATAGCGCCAATACGCTGCGCGATATGGCCACCAATGGCATGGGAGAGCGCCTGTTCGCGGTCCTGAAGCAGGATCGCAGCACTCAGCAATTGCGCGATGATCAGTCCGCCAGCTAGGAACAGCAACAATCGGCCAAACAGGGATTGCGGTAGCAAGCGCATCAAAATTCCCGGTTAACGTGAGTCGTCAACAGATAACCTTCGTTGCGGATCGTCTTGATGATGGTGGCCTCGCGTGGATCATCGCCTAAGCGACGGCGCAAGCGGCTGACTTGTACATCGATGCTGCGATCAAAGGGTGTGGCTTCGCGTCCTTGAGTCAGATCCAACAATTGATCGCGGTTCAAAATCCGCTGCGCATGCTCCAAAAAAACCCGTAGCAACCGGTATTCGCTGGAACCCAGCGGCACCAGCACGCCATCGGGTGCGATTAATTGTCGTCCGGCCACATCCAGGCTCCAGCCCGCGAAATGAAAATATCTGACCTCGCCCGCTTCACCCACCGTGTTGCGGCTTCGCCGCAGCACCCCTTTGATTCGGGCCAGTAATTCGCGAGGATTGAACGGCTTGGCTAGATAATCATCGGCCCCCATTTCCAGGCCGACGATGCGGTCGGTATCGTCGCCGCGTGCGGTCAGCATGATGATCGGGATCTGCGAGCGCGCACGCAGGTTGCGGCAGAGGATTAGGCCATCGTCGCCAGGGAGCATCAGATCAAGAATGATCAAATCGACCGGAGTCTGTTCCAATGCGACCCACAATCCCCGGCCATCGGCCACACTGCTCACCCGAAAACCGTTGCGACTCAGATATTCGGTCAGCAACTCGCGCAAACCGGCATCGTCGTCCACGATCAGAAGATGGTCATTACTGAAATCGGTTGTGGTCATAAGGAATGATGGAAATTGGAGGTGCTTTGCCAAACGGAAGTTTGCGTGAATCCTCATGCGCAACATCAGCAGTTTCAGGCGATGTTGTGGATGAGGGCTCATGAGGAAGCATACCGCGACAAAACGCAGGTTGTACGCGACTGACACAAATCGTTACAAAAACCCCAATTCGGCAAAACGCCAGTTACATGACGGAGGTCTAATAGCTTCCGAAGCAAGCCATAAAGTTTTTCACACATTAAGGAGTTTCGAAGATGAAAACGCTACGCAAACGTTTATTGATCGCCGCCGCAGTCGCTGGAATCGGCCTGACCACTGCGGCTTTCGCCGGTCCTTGGGGCGGTCCTGGCCCGATGGGCGGTGGCAATTTCGGCGGCGGCTGCGGAATGATGGATGGCTCGCGTGGCGGCGGTCCTGGCCAACGCCAAGCCATGATGCAGCAATATCATGCGGAGCGGATGGAACTGCTGGCAGCGCGGCTCAAACTGAAGCCGGAACAAGAAGGGGTCTGGAAAGCCTTCCTCGCCGCTCAAGACACGCACCATGCTGACAAAATGAAGGGCCGACAGGAAATGCGGGAAATGCGGAATCGGGATACCACCGTGGTGGCGCATTTCGAACAGCGGGTACAGATCATGGAGCAACGCTTGGCGGGCATGAAAGCGATGACCAAGGCCGCTAGCGATTTATACACCGCGCTCGATGCCGATCAGAAGCAGGTCATGGACAAATTCTTCGCCGACCGACCGATGATGATGCGGCATGGGCGTGGACCTCAGGCGATGGCAAATCAACCAATGGCTGATGCACCGCCGCCACCACCGACCGAGCAACCCGCTGATAGCGACAACGACGAATAACGCAATACCGAATCGTTTCAATGGCTGAAAAGGGGTGGTGCCCACGCGGGCATCGCCCCTTTTTCGTTGGAAGATTTCATCAGTAGTTTTTAGGCCCCTGAATCCAGGTAAACTAGCCACGATTTCAATTAAAACCGTAAACTTGATATGTTTATCGGCAAAGCAAAACAGCCAAGAAGGCGAGGGCGATGCTGGAAGAAGACATTCGAAAAATCATTGAATTGCAGCACGAAAATCCCTATTCGGTCCTAGGACCGCATTATGTCACAGCGGAACGGGCGCTGATGATTCGGGCTTTTCTGCCACAGGCCGAGCACGCTTACATACTACCAGCGAACGGTTCCGTCCGTCGGGAGATGCAGCGCATACATCCAGAAGGCTTGTTCGTGGCCCGGATTCCTGGAATCCAGACGCTGGAGTATCAGCTCCTTGCTGTCGATGCCGACGGGCAATCTTCCACCTTCCACGATCCTTACGCTATTCACCAACCTTCCTTTAGCGCTGCCGACGGGCAAGCACTACAAACGGGAACCTTGGCCTCCTTATTTACCAAACTGGGGGCGCATCCTCAGGAAAAAGCCGGGATCACGGGCATCAACTTCACGGTCTGGGCGCCCAACGCCAGCCGGGTCAGCGTGGTCGGCACCTTCAACCACTGGGACGGCCGTTGCCACCCGTTGGAGCGCCATGAATCCGGGGTGTGGGAATTATTCGTGCCGGATCTGGGCCTGGACGAATTGTATAAATACGAAATTCGCAATACCGAGGGTGCGGTCTTTCTCAAAACCGACCCATTGGCTTTTTATACCGAGACTTATCCCAAGACTGCCGCCTTCATCTACGACCTGCGGCATTGCCATGCTTGGAGTGATACCTCCTGGATGGCACGGGCGGCGGAAACCACTGGCTGGGAGATGCCAGTCGCTATCCATCCGGTCGCGCTGAGCGAATCGGCCAATGACAAACCTGTACCTGAACGCGTGGCCTCGTACCGGCAACTGCAGGAAGTGGTGTTGCCCTGGCTGGTAGAACACCGCTTTACCCACGTCGAGTTGTCGTTCTGGACCGCCAGCGAAACCGTGGCCAGCTACTTCACCCCCAATCCGCGTTACGGTCGGCCTGAGGAATTGATGGCCTTCATCGACGCCTGCCACCACCACGATATCGGCGTGATCCTCGATTGGATCCCCGCGCTGATCCCGCGTGAGGGGCAGGAACTGAGCTGGTTCGACGGTACCCAGATCTACGAATGTGATGATCTCGAAACTGAGATCGCCTTCGACCTAGAGCGGCCCGAAGTACACAATTTCCTGGTGGCCAACGCGCTGTTTTGGTGTGAGCGCTACCATATCGATGCGCTACACACCGATGTGCGCTCTTTCGTCGCCCGGCTCCAGGGGCAAGACACGGTACAGAAGCTGCGTTTCCTGTTACGCGAGGACGGCGAGCCGCATCCTACGCTGTCGGCGGAAGAATGCGTCGAACTGATCAACGGTCATCATAGCGACCCACATGCCCTGCTGGGACCACATCCACTCCCAGAAGAACCCGATCTGAGTGTGGTGCGCGCCCTGTTACCGGATGCGGAGGCCCCCTTCCTGCTGTGGGGAAGCCAACCGCACATTTTGTATCCGCTGCAATGGATTCACGGCGGCGGTCTTTGTGAAGCGCTGGTCGCCGGGCCGCCGGAAGCAGAAGCACCACGTTACTGGCTGAGCGCAACTGAGCGCGGCCAAACCCGGATTTTTGAAGATCCCTATGCCTTCAACTTCTCGATTCTCGGCGATCAGGATAGTTACTTGTTCGCCGAAGGCAATCACTATCGGATCTATGAAAAACTGGGTGCCCATCTCCAAACGGTCAACGGGGTAGCTGGGGTTAATTTCGCAGTCTGGGCGCCCAACGCCCAGCGAATCAGCCTAGTCGGTCCCTTCAACCACTGGGACGGTCGCCGCCATCCGATGCGACTACGACCGGGCACCGGAATCTGGGAACTGTTCGTACCCGATATGCGGGAAGGCGATCTGTACAAATTCGAAATCCTGCCCCGCGAAGGAACCCCCTTTCTCAAAACCGATCCTTACGCATTTCATACCGAAACGCCGCCTGGCACCGCCAGCGTGGTCTACGACCCAATCGGCAAGCACCGCTGGCGCGACGGTCCCTGGATGCAACGACGAGCAAACGCCAATATTTGGGAGCGGCCGGTCGCTATTTACGAAGTCCATGCCGGTTCCTGGCGGCGCCACTCCGACGGCAGCTTCCTGTCGTATCGGGAATTGGCTGATCAACTGATTCCCTATGTGCTGGAGATGGGGTTTACCCACATCGAATTCTTGCTGCTGGCCGAACATCCCTACGGCCCCTCCTGGGGTTATCAGATTTCCAACTTCTACGCGCCGACCGCGCGCTATGGCAAACCGGAAGATCTGATGGAACTGATCGACCGCTGCCACCAGAACAACATCGGGGTGATCCTGGACTGGGTACCGGCGCATTTTCCCAAAGATGCCCACGCCATGGCTTGGTTTGATGGCACCCATGTCTACGAGCATGCCGACCCGCGCCAGGGCGAACATCCAGACTGGGGCACGCTGATCTTCAACTACGGTCGTAACGAGATTGAAAACTTCCTGATCGCCAATGCACTGTACTGTCTGGATACGTTCCACTTCGATGGTTTGCGGGTCGATGCCGTAGCCTCGATGTTGTATCTGGATTATTCCAAGAAAGAATGGATTCCCAACAAGTACGGCGGCAACGAAAACCTGGAGGCGATTGAGTTTCTCAAACACACCAATTCGGTAGTACACGCCCGACATCCAGGCGTCATGATGATCGCCGAGGAATCAACTAGTTGGCCGAATGTATCCCGACCCACCGATCAGGGTGGACTCGGTTTCGGTTTCAAGTGGAATATGGGGTGGATGAACGATGTGCTGTTCTATATGCAACAGGAACCAGTACACCGCCGTTACCATCACGACAAACTAACCTTCGGCATCGTGTATGCCTTCAACGAAAACTTCATCCTGTCGTTATCGCATGATGAAGTGGTGCATTTGAAAAAATCTTTGTTCGGCAAGATGCCCGGTGACGAAGCCGCGCAACTAGCCAATCTGCGCCTGCTGTACACCTTCATGTACGGCCATCCTGGCAAGAAACTGCTGTTCATGGGTGGGGAATTCGGCCAGTCCACTGAATGGAACGATAACAGCGAACTGAACTGGGAGCAGGCGCGTCAACTGCCGCATCAACACTTGCAGCACTTCGTGGCCGATCTCAACAAACTGTATGGACAGGAACCAGCCTTCTATCAGGTCGATTTTCGCAGTGCGGGCTTCGAATGGCTGGATGCCAATGGTGCCGAGACCAATGTGCTCGCTTTCCTACGCAAGGCCCGCGACCCGCGCGATAGCGTGGTATTCGTGTTGAATTTCTCCGACCAACACTATAAAGGCTATCGGATCGGGGTGCCGTTCCCAGCGGAATACCGAGAACTCTTGAACAGCGATGCCAGCGAGTATGGTGGCTCCGATGAAACTCTCCTCGCCGACAAGCGCATTATGGCTAAGGAGATATCCAGTCACGGCTTTGCCTTCTCACTGGCGCTGAATCTGCCGCCATTTAGCGCCATCGTGCTGAAACCGGAACCTTGGATACCCGATCCACCGGTGATTGGGTAGCTTGAAGTGAAGTGCCATGCGCTTTATCGTCATTCCGGCGCAGGTGGGAATCCACCTCCATCGTCATTCCCGCGAAAGCGGGAATCCACCCCCCTCGTCATTCCCGCGAAAGCGGGAATCCACCTCCATCGTCATTCCCGCGAAAGCGGGAATCCAGTAGCTGTGATGGCTCCCTGGATCCCCGCTTACGCGGGGATGACGGTAAACACAACTGGATTGAAACTTGAGGCCATCCTCGTAGTCTTAAGATCATGTCTCGAGTTTCTCCCTCGATCTTTTAACCGGCGCCGCAGCCGGTTTTTTTTTGTGAGACGGTTGGAAATCGAACGTGCTGATGCACGTCTTACAGAGGTGAAAGATGGATTTCGACACACGCGCTAAGCAATGGGACAACGACCCGATCAAATGGGAACGGGCAGCTGCAGTGGCGGCGGCAATCCGCAACCGTGTCCAATTGTCGCCGGATCTGCGCGCCATGGAATACGGCTGTGGAACCGGACTGTTGAGTTTTGCCCTGTGTCGGGAGTTGGGCGCCATCACTCTAGCGGATAGCTCAACGGGCATGCTGGCAGTGTTACAGGAGAAGATCACCGCTAGCGGGATGAATCACCTCCAACCGCTGCATCTGGACCTAGCAGTCGATCCATTGCCGACGGAACGCTACGACCTGATTTACACCTTGATGACCTTGCACCATGTATCCGATGTGGAGCGGATACTGCGGGATTTCCATGCACTGCTACGACCGAAAGGCGCTCTATGCATCGCCGATCTGGATCAAGAGGACGGTTCCTTTCACGGTGCTAGTTTCGACGGGCATCCCGGATTTGAGCGGGAGGCGCTACGGGAGCAGTTGGTTCGGGCCGGATTCGATTCGGTTCACTTCGAGACCTGCTACCTGATGCGTAAACCGCAAGGCGACCGCATACGGGAATATCCGATATTCCTGGCGGTGGCGACCCGAGCTTAAGCGGGCGATCCCCCCAGTTCTTGGTGGCGAAAACAATCGGTGGTGTGATCGTTGACCATGCCGACGGCCTGCATGAAGGCTTGGCAGATGGTTGGCCCCACAAATGTAAATCCTAGTTTTTTCAGATCCCGGCTCATCGCATCGGATTCCGGGGTGCGCGCCGGAACTTCCGCCATTGAGCGCCAAGCGTTTTGTCGGGGGGTGGAATCGACATAACGCCATAGGAAGGCGTCAAACTCCCCATGCCGTTCCCGCAGATTCAGGAAGGCGCGTGCATTGCGCACCGCCGCCGCGATCTTGAGGCGGTTGCGCACGATGCCAGAATCCGCCTGCAATCGAGCGATATCCCGCTCATCGTAGCGGGCGATCCGTTCTGGATCGAAGCCATCGAAAGCCCGGCGGTACCCTTCCCTTTTACGCAGGATGGTCAGCCAACTGAGACCTGCCTGCGCACCTTCGAGTATCAGCATCTCAAATAGTCGGCGCTCGTCGTGGAGCGGCACGCCCCATTCGTGATCGTGATAAGCCA
>JACSSB010000302.1 GCA_014879435.1 Phycisphaerales bacterium | reverse complement strand
CGCTACTGGATTCCCGCTTTCGCGGGAATGACGATGAAGTGCATAACGCTTCGTTTTCACAACCCAAAGCGGGTTGCTATAGTTCAACCTCCCGACAGGCATGGATTGGTAAATGCACAAAGTGCACAAAACTTAAAGCGATGTAGTAGCGGCGCAGTAAACAACAGCATCCAGCTTGAGATCGTCCGCGTCGTGATCCAGCGGCTGGCTGGTGAGCCAAGTGCTCCAACCCAAGCGCGAGTCCTCACCCAAACGCAGTGGTGGCACCTCTTCCTTACGCAGGATGAGATTGACATCCCACAGCAATTCGTCACCAACGTAGTTGCGGACCCAATCGACTAGACGCCGCAAGCTCTCGCCACCCGGTAAAAAACGCTGGAACTCGGCCAGAGGCATCGGCCCCATGACGATGCGGAACTTGTACTGACAGTCCCATACCCGTTCGCCGATGACTGCGGTCATTCCTAGTAGACCCGTAGCCGGGGTTTCTCCCAAACGGCAGCGGCTGGCCTCGGACAACGGCAACCAATGCCCGATGAAACTTTCGACCACCACCGATAACTGGAAAAAATCTGCCAGGATCGCTTGTAGCCCCTCGGGATTACGGGTCTGGCCGACCAAGCGACCGGCATAATGAAACTTGGCCAGATCGGGCACCCAGTCCCGATTCCACAGCGAGGGCATACCCAAACCGCACAAGGCACCGACATAGACGTTGAAGCGGTCGCTTTCTGGTCGATCAAAACTGACGGTCGGCTGAGTATCGGCCCAAGCCCGATAGAACAGGCTCAGCATCCGATGATGAAAGACATCGGCGAACCCAGCGAAAGTCCGATCATCGGAATTGCGCAAGCGGTCGCGCGCGTACTCGCTCAGATGCAAGGGCAGCGGTCCTTGCGGGCCAAACAATCCCAGAAAATATTCGTACAGTCGTGCGGGTTGGCCATCGCCCCCCGGCTCGAAGGCCGCCAAGGTGGCCGGGGCGAAAGCCAAGGACGGTTCCTGTCCCAAACGCACGGGATCGTCGGCCAGCCGGGTCGCTTTGCCCAGTCGCGGTTTGTCGCGGTATACACACTCCAAGCGGCGCAGGGCTTGGAAAAAATCAAAAGCATAAGGCGTGCGCTGCAGCGCCTCAAAGAAGGCTACAGCGTGTGCCGTCGTCCGATCCGAGCTGGCCATCGAATGATCTCGCCGCGTTCGGTCGATCTGACGACCGTCTCGGTAAAGGAGTTGATGGAAGCGTACTTGGCGAAAAATTGTTCTAGTACCGCGCCCAGGAGCATGATGCCTACTCCCTCGAACGCCGCCTCGTCCAGAACCACGGTCACCTCCTGACCACGCGCATGGGCGATTGGACCTGGAATCGGTGCACGCCGGGTCACTGGGGTGGCCCGTACCGAATGAACCCCATCGATCTGGCGACGAATCGCCATTTCCGCAAAATCACCATACAGCGCCAGCAGCTCCCGCAATGCCACCGCGCCCTGACGGGCATCGCTATCGCTCAGTGACAAATAATTGAGGGACAGATGACTGATCAAACGCCAAGCGGTATCGCCATGGGCGTGGGAGGGACGTGGCCGGGTCGGTCCGGCCAGACAACGCACCGCGCCGACTGGCGCTCCAGAAGCGAGGGTGAAATCGGTATCACCTCGCCCAATCGGCATCAATAGCGGCAGGTCACGATTGGTGCACCAAGTCGTGACCGCCAGTTGCCGCAGATTGCCGCGATAAGGCGCTTCGTCGGCATCCACCAGCGACAGGAAAAGCTCGCTGCCCACGTAACTCGAACGGGGTCCATCGCGTAGTTGCTGCCGCGACAGCAGTCGTGGTGAACGACGCTGAGTGTAGTAGGAACGCTCCAAGCGCTGACCGATCCGATCATGACTGGCGTAAAACGGCAGGAATTCCTGCTCCTCGCCTTCGGCACCGATCCCGGTAACTCCTGTAATTCGATAGACCTCGAAATCCATCGGTCGGGTACGGTCCGGTATCAGATGATGCTCGAATACCCGATCACTGAGATGAATACGATCCGCCCGCTTGGGAAACAGATTGACCGCTGGTGTGCAGAACAGCGCGAAATGATCCGCCGCCACCACGTTTTCCAGTGCTGGATCGGCGCGATCAAGCAGGATCAATACTTCCAATTCTGGGTCAGCACAACGGCGCACCGCCGGTCCCAGCCCGCCCAATTCCACGAACAGATAACGCTGCGGGAAGGAAAAATACTCGTGCAGCAACCGATAACCCTGAAAGGAAGGCGGCGCATAAGGCAGCAGCGCCTGATCATCCTCGAAACCCAGGCGTCGGATTGAGGGTTGCGCCACGATCTCATGCCAAGGCGCGGGTCGCTGGCCCGGACGAACCACCACCATCACTACATTGCTCAGCAATTGCTCGTACAGTCGCGCTGGTACGACTTCGCTACCATGCAGATAAAGCGGTAACTGGGTCAGGGCCAGCTTATTGAAGGCTAAACCCGGCAAGGTCGTGCGCAGGCGCAAGCGAATACCAGCACGCACCTTGCTCAAAGCGGGCAACTCAAGCTGAGCCACCGGCTCTTTCCCGGCGAAATAGTGCGCCTCTCTCAGTTCCAGTGGCCATAAAGTGACATCGTGGGCGGTGCGATATTCGCAAGGAGTTTGTTCACCCTTGCCAAGTTGGCTATGTAGCTGACTGCCGCGTGGGATCGGGAATCCCTGTTCGAGCGCACCTTCGGTGGGATCGGGCTGAAAACGCGCCACCACCATCGAGGGTGTTGGTGCCAGATAGTCGGGATAGACGATTTCCAATAAATGCTGGGTAAAGCGCGGGAATTCGGCGTCCATCTTGAGCTGGACCCGCGCCGCCAAGAAACTGAAACCTTCCAGCAAGCGCTCGACGTAGGGGTCGGCACACTCAAAGCCTTCAAGACCCAGCCGTCCGGCGATCTTTGGAAACTCACGGGCAAATTCTCCGCCCCGCTCGCGTAGGTGCTGGAGTTCCCGGTTGTAATATTCGAGCAAGCGAGGGTCCATCAGCGCTCCCGCATCCGGTTAGATTCCTCGACTCGGACCTGGCCACTCTCCAGATCGATCTCGGTTTTCCAGTACAACTGCAAAGGCATGGGCTGTCCCCACAATTCCCCTTCGATCTCGAAGGTCAGCGCGTTATGGTTCATGCGCTCCTCGGTAAAGGCTGCGTGTACTCGCAAAGAGTTGCGCAGGATGCGTGGCTCGAAATCCAGGATCACTTGGCGCAGGATCAGCTCCAGCTTATCGATGTCCAGGCTGCGGGCGGTCACTCCAGACAGGGGCGGCAAACCGAAATTGACGACGGATCGGGCGGCGAAAGGATAGCGCTCGATCTCGCTGCCTTCCGGCATGCGACTGGCGTTGAACAGCCAAGCGAGGTCGCGCAGCACGCACTCACGCAGGCGGTTCATCGATAACACCCGCTTATCGCGCGATTCCTGACGCTGATCCGGCTCCTCATCAGTCAGGCGATCCAGCAGCGACGGCTGCAGCCGTTCTCTGGAGGTAAGCTCAGCCATGATCGGAAGGATCGGAAGGATCGGAAGGATCAGAATCTGTCGTTGCCGACGCGGTGATTTCTGGAACATCCAAATCGATCCGCCGAATATCCAGCAACGGATATTCATTTTGATCGGTAGCCAGCGTGCGTTGACCAATACCTAAATAGAGACCGGCATCCGGTTCCAGCCATTCGGTCTTGCGTCCCAGTTGTACCAGAGGATCGGTGCTGGCCGGAGAACCTGGATAACGGGAGGGAATCAGGCCCACGGTTTCACCGCCGTTGGCCAAAGTAAAATGGGCGGGCATCCACACCGCATCGCGCAGATCGCTGGGCGGCTCCAAGGTTAGAGTGCGGATTCGCTGCAAGGGAATCCAGTAATAACGGCCATTGATCACCGCCTCCAGCATCGGCCCCAGCCGTGGATCGGCATCCGCCAACCACGTAAACGGCTGTTCATCGAGCGTCCCTGATATAGCCGCCGCACCCTCGAAAGCTTGCTCGCGGGCTGCTTGCGCTTCCGAGTAATGACCCTCCGCAGTCAAACGCAGCGCTTCCAACAACAGCGCCATCCACGGTTCGGGATCACCAAAAATCAGCGGTACCCGGCGTCCGGCAAACACCTCGGTGCGCAGCGATTCACATTGGATCGCTTCGCGGTAGGTCTGTACCATCGACAAGGATGCAGGGTCCATTTCCTCCAGTACCTTCAACTGGTTCAAGGCGCGCTCCCACTGCCCCAGTACCGCCAGCAATTGAAACAGGAAAATACGGTATTTGGCGTTGGCGGGTTCCTTGCGTACCTGCGCCTGCAATTCGCTCAGGGCATCCTGTAAGCGCCCTTCGCGTAGACTGTGCTCGGCTTGCATAAAATGGCGTATCCCGCTAGTCGATAATGAAAGGATCCCACGCACCCGGACTAAACGAGCATTCCGAATACGTGGGTGATTCGCGTCTGTCGGCCCCGGAGAGAATCAGTCTCGCCGTTAAACCTTCTTGTTAGTCTTGACATCCCAACCGGCCTTGCCCGCCGACTTGGTTGCGCCCTTGTCATCCTGGGTGAAGTATTCCTGAGACATGTTGGTGAAGTTCAATGACAGGCTCTCAACCGGCAGGCCGGCGCCATCACTGCCACCGGTCTGGTAGCTGCTGACCATCACTTCCTTGAACTTGAATTCCAGGAACTTCTTCTGGCCTCCCTCCTTACCGGTCGGTTTGCGCATCACCAAAGTGGCCTCGGGATAGTGATGGCCTGAACAGCATGACAGCAGCAGTTCCGGCGAGGCTGCACAGAAGTGCATGGTGTAGCTAAAATCCTGCAAGCTGACCTTGCTGGCACCCAAGCCCTGACCGTGGCCCGCAGTGCCCATTTGCGCAGCACCCCAACTCCAGCTCAGTACTTCAATCCATTCCTTGTACTCCGCATCTTTACACTCGCCCTTCACGTCGCCAATTTTCAAAAATGCATCAGCCATGGTCGTATCCTCTCAATTCAACATGAATCATGAAATTGACTGGCGGCTCATTCCGCCCTCGCGAACAACGGTGCCTTTCCCACCCAATCCTTGGTGTCAAAAGCCGAAAATTCCGTCGTCATTGATAACTATGCACCTCATGTGCCAAACATCAACATATTGATTTATATGAATTATTATCTTTTGCTTCTGGCCGATAGATCAGAACGAACCTTTAAAGCTCACTCTGACCCATCCACAGATGCCAGCCTTAACCACCCTTGATCGAAGGCAGCTTCGACACTAGGCGCAACGACACGGTCAAGCCTTCTAACTGATAATGCGGGCGCAGGAAGAATTTCGAGGTGTAATACCCAGGATTGCCTTCCACTTCTTCTACCACCACCTCGGCCGCCGCCAGGGGCTTCATCGCCTTGGTCTCTTCGCTGGAAATGGCCGGATTACCATCGACATAGTTGTAGATCCATTCCTGCAGCCACAGTTGCAACTGATCGCGTTCCTTGAACGAGCCGATCTTGTCGCGCACCATGCACTTCAGGTAGTGGGCAAACCGGCAGGTGGCGAACAGATACGGCAGGCGAGCCGATAGATTGGCGTTGGCCGTCGCATCTGGATCGTCGTACTCGGCCGGTTTCTGTAGCGACTGAGCGCCGATGAAGGCGGCAAAATCGCTGTTCTTCTTGTGAATCAGAGGCATGAAGCCGTTTTTGGCCAGTTCAGCCTCACGCCGGTCGCTGATGGCGATTTCAGTCGGGCACTTCGCATCGACGCCGCCATCATCGGTAGGAAAGGTATGAGTGGGCAGGTTCTCTATCGCGCCTCCAGATTCGATACCGCGAATCCGCGTGCACCAGCCATACATCTTGAACGCTCGGGTGATGTTGGTGGCCATGGCATAGGCAGAATTGGCCCAGCAGTACTTGCTGTGGTCCCCTCCCTCCACCTCTTCCTCGAAATCGAATTCCTCGACCGGATCGGTTTTCGCACCGTAGGGCGTCCGCGCCAGAAAGCGTGGCATCGCCAAGCCGATGTAACGAGAATCTTCGGAATCCCGCAATCCACGCCAACCCCCATACTCTGGAGTCTGAAAAATCTTGGTCAAATCGCGTGGGTTGCTCAGTTCCTGCCAGGAATCCATCTGCATCACCGTGGGTGAAGCACCGGCAATGAATGGCGTGTGAGAAGCAGCGGCGACTTGCGATAAACCACGCAACAACTCCACATCGGGCGGACTATGGTCAAAGTGGTAGTCACCCACCAAGCAGCCAAATGGCTCTCCACCAAACTGGCCGTATTCCTCTTCGTAGATCTTCTTAAACAGCGGGCTTTGATCCCAAACCACGCCTTTGTACTTCTTCAGGGTCTTGCCCAGATCTTTCTTGGAGATATTCATCACCCTGATCTTCAACATCTCGTCGGTTTCGGTGTTGAAGATCAGGTAGTGCAAGCCACGCCATGCGCCTTCCAGCTCCTGAAAATCTGGATGATGCAGGATCTGGTTGACCTGCTCGGTCAATTTGCGGTCGATGGCAGCGATCATCGACTCGATGGACTTGAGCACATCCTTGGAGATCAGCGTCGTATGCTGCAAAGCCTGTTCGGCCAGGATGCGGACGGCATGTTCGACCGCTTCCTTGGCCTGATCAGATTTGGGCTTGAATTCTCGTTGCAACAGGGAACCAAACTCGCTGGCTTCCAGCGTTTCGGTCTGGGCTTCGGGCTGGACCTGGGCATTGCTATCGGTTTCGGCCATGATTGATCACTCCTCAGCGGTGGGCGCTTCGCCCTCGGGTTTTGGCGCGGACGCCAGCGCTTGCAGCAAGGTCGGATCGTTCAGCACTTTGGCGATCAAATCTTCGGCACCCGTCTTACCGTCCATGTAGGTCATCAGATTGTTCAACTGCTGGCGCGCTTGCAGCAACTGATTCAGGGCACCGACCTTGCGCGCCACTGCGGCTGGGGAAAAATCGTCCATGCTCTCGAAGGTCAGATCCAGGCTCAACTCACCTTCGCCGGTTAAGGTATTGGGGACACGAAACGCCACCCGTGGTTTCATTGCCTTCATTCGGTTGTCGAAATTGTCTACGTCGATCTCAAGAAATTTGCGTTCGGCCACCGGCGCTAATGGATCAACCGGTTTGCCGGATAGATCGGCCATCACCCCCATCACAAACGGGAGTTGAATTTTCTTCTGCGAACCGTAGACCTCGACGTCGTATTCGATTTGCACGCGTGGCGCCCGGTTACGGGCAATAAATTTCTGACTGCTCATCGCCATGGGAATAGCACCTCTTTGGAGTTCGAAATCATCAGGATGACCACCTTAAGCAGTGGCGACCCGGCCGGTCAGTTGTATTCATTCGGAGTTTCCGTTCTGCAAGCCAAAGATCAGATTGGCCTGCTCGGTTCCTCCCGGCGCAAGATCGAGCATGATCTCCATGAAATCCTTTGTGACTAAATTCTTAGCTCTATTTAACAAAAAAGGCACGGGGCTAGACGGCTCATATCGCGAGAAATAGTCACAAATCTTATCCAACATACGGATAACATCGTCCCGACTGGTGATATCACCCACCACCAGCCGTTGACCTGCTACCACGCCATCGACCTTGCTTTCTTCCCTCTCGGCCACTGCTTCGGTTTCGCCGACCAAGCCCACGCCTCGCCGTTGCAATTGATCTGCCAAGATTTGCCGGATTTCCTTCAGAACCCCGCGCAGATCGCTCATATCGGGCGCTTGAGTGACTCCCACCTGATCCGTCAGCAATGCTTCGATCCGTTCGACCCGATCAAAAGCCTCGGTTAGCACCGTAGCAGTGGCTTGCAAAGATTCCAGATCGGCATCTTGAAATGCAGCATCGATCCGACTCTGGGTCGGTAGCTCCACATTTTCGGTACTCACCAGTGCCAGCACACCCGTGGCGATCTGGATATCCCGCAAACTGAACCGCCCTAAGGCGCGCGAGTTGACTAGGGGGGTTTCTCGTAGATCGCGGAGTGTGGTCTCTGCATCGCACAAAGCCACGATGATGTTGATCCGCAGGGTCGGATCATTGTCATCGTCTGGATCGAGTTGTGGATAGACCCCCTTCCAGTGGCGCTCAATGAGACCTTCCACCAAAGCCAGACCATCGCCAAAACCGAGAACGCCATCGGTCTGTAGCAAAGCTCTAGTGAGATGGATCGCCACTCGCAAATCCCGAGTGCGCTCCAGCAAGGCCAGAGCCGTTTTCTTCACGCCACGCCAGTCGGGCGGCTCAGCGGGAATGATGGTGTCACCGTACTGACGCTCCGGTGTTTCCTGCACCAAATTTTCCAACTCGGCAAACATCGGATCGTATTCAAGATCCTCACCACACGGCGCGTCGGGACTCAGCTCGCCTAGTAATTCCTCGACTTCAATCACGCTCATCAGTCGTGTGCCTCTTCCAAAGAATTTGTTCGCAATCACCACTTTTTAAGCTTAGAAGACCTTTATCCAGAATGTTGATAAATTTCGTCTGATATTTATACCTGTCTAGCTGCACTCGCCTCTTACACATGGCATTTATT
>JACSSB010000258.1 GCA_014879435.1 Phycisphaerales bacterium | reverse complement strand
TCGGCCAAACTGGGTCCAGCCAAGAGATAGAGATCAGTGTTACCACTGAGCGATTGATACCAGAATTCACCCGGCTGAGACTGGCCGGCATCCATGATCGCGTGACTGGGATTATCAAAAAATAATCCCAGAAATCGCTCTCCGCTTTTCAGGATCGCTAAAGGAATGGCGACATAGGTCGGATCGAAGTCGTCACGCGCGTAGGTATGGCGAAATATCGCCACCACATCGATGGTTAAGCATTCGACACTATCACCTAGTTTATTGAGGTGTTTAGTCCGCTCACCAAAACCATAACATCCATCCACGGCGCTCAAATCAAAGTTGAGCAATAGCGCCTCGCCACAACCGCCGATCCCTGTAGCGGCGGTCCTTAGCGAAAATCCAGCCAGATCCAGCTGTAGGCTCGCCGCACTCAGTTCGACCCGAGCCTCCGCCGTGGCGAATACCGCCACATCACCATCCTCGCGTGGCGCAGCCGGACGGCCAGATCGATATTCCGGCAATACCGCGTCTGAAAGTTGGCGCCCATCGCTCACCTGCGCGTTCTCAAATCGCAACCGCAGACAGCCTTTGATGATCTCGGCGCAACGAACCCGCAGTTGAACGCCGGGGCCACTCAATTCAACCGCATCGGCATCGACTGTGAAATGCTCAGGGATATCGAAATTGAGTGGATGGATCTTCTGGTCGAAAAACACGATATGCCTCTCTATCGCTCAGGAAACACGGCAACACCATCGTTTTAGGGTTGAGCCGATTTGGAGTCCTGGCGCCGCGCCAGCAGTTCCGCCAGTTGGGTGGGCGGCACATAACCGGGGAGCATTTCACCATCTTCCAAAATCATGCTGGGTGTTCCGCGTACTCCCAGCTTTTGGCCCAGTTCGTATTGCGCTTTTACTGGATTATCGCAGGTTTTTTGTTCGATACTCGCACCCTGTTTGGCTTTAGTCAGCGCCGCTTTTCGGTCATCGGCGCACCAAACCGAGACGGACTTGTTGAATGCTTCGGAGCCGATACCCTCACGCGGGAACCAGAGGTAACGCACCTTAATGCCTTCCTTGTTGTAGCTGGCGATTTGGCTATGCATCTTGCGGCAATAGCCGCAGTCGATGTCGGTGAACACGGTTATCGTGTACTTGGTCGGCCCCTCTGGAGCGAATACCACCATGTTTTCTTCGCCCACCGCATTAATAGCTGCGCTGCGTAGCGCGCCTCGGCGCTTCTCGGTCAAATTGTCCTGGGTGCTCAAATCGAGTATATCGCCCTGCAAGGCGAAGCGGCCGTCCTCACTGAGATACAGCACTTGGCCCTCGATCATCACTTCGTACAATCCCGGAATGGGTGTCGGATTGATGCTATCGGGTTTTGTCCCGTTCAGGATGGTTTGGAGATGCGTCAGATTGGGTTGTTTGACGGCCACGGAAGTGGTCGGAGGTGCAGGGTCAGCGGCGAGTGCGCCAGTGGCATAGAGAAAAGTGGCAATTAATAGAGTTTTACGCATGGTCAAGATCCACAGTGATGGTAATGGAATGAAGGATTCAGAGTATTTCAATGAGCAGGGGTTCCACGCTAACCAACCCGACCCGGAAAGCCAGGAGCAATCGGCGCCGATGCAATCCGACTTGCGACGGCAGGATTTTCACTTCCATTTGCCGCCGGAGCTGATCGCCCAGCATCCACCGGCCCGGCGCGGTGACAGTCGGTTGCTGACGCTGGACGGTGCGACCGGCGCGCTGGCAGACCGGATGTTCCGTGATCTGCCGGAATTGCTGCATCCTGGTGATCTGCTGGTTTTCAATGATACGCGAGTGATCCCGGCACGCTTGTTCGGGCACAAAGTCAGTGGTGGCCGTTTCGAATTGCTGGTGGAACGGGTGTTGGATGCGCAGCGTGCGTGGGTTCTGCTGCGTGCTAGCAAGCCGCCAAAGCCCGGTGTTCGGCTGCTGTTCGATGCAGGCTTTACCGCCACTGTACTGGGTCGCCATGAGGATCTGTTTGAAATCCAAGTCGAGAGTGAGCAGCCGCTGTCGGTGTTGCTGGAGCAGCACGGTCAGGTGCCATTGCCTCCTTATATCACTCATCAGCCGACTACCGAAGACCGCGAGCGCTATCAGACCGTCTATGCCCGTCAGCCCGGTGCGGTGGCCGCCCCCACTGCTGGCCTGCATTTTGAGCAGGCGTTGCTCGACCAATTGACCGAACGCGGCGTGGAACAGGCTTTCGTGACCCTGCATGTCGGTGCCGGTACCTTCCTGCCGCCACGTGTCGAACGGATCGCCGAACACGCGATGCACGCCGAGTGGTTCGAAGTCGGTGCGCCGACCTGTGAGCGGATTCAGGCAACACGGGCGCGAGGGGGACGGGTGATTGCGGTAGGTACCACGGTAGTGCGGGCGCTGGAAAGTGCCGCCGCTGAGTGCGATACGCTTCAACCCTGGCGTGGTGATACCCGCATTTTTATTTACCCAGGCTATCGCTTTCGCTGTGTGGATGCGCTGATTACCAATTTTCACCTGCCGGAGTCCACCCTCTTAATGTTGGTGGCAGCCTTTGTCGGCCATGCTGAGATCTTGCGCACCTATCGCCACGCCGTCGAGCAGCGCTACCGCTTTTTCAGTTACGGCGACGCCATGTTCCTCACTCACCGATCTCATCGCTAAAGCGGATGAAGGAAGGGGGTCGAAATTGTGGGTATCGTACTTGAAATCCCTGCCGCAAAACCCATAGATTTCCCCGCATTCCCCATCAGGAGAAAACTCCCATGAAGCGCATCGTGTTGTTCATCGCCACCAATCTGGGTGTGGTGTTGCTGCTGGGCGTGATCGCCCGCTTGCTGGGCGTGGATCGATTTCTTTATCAGTCTGGAATCAACCTGACGAGCCTATTGATCTTTGCCGCCATCTTCGGCATGGGTGGTTCTCTGATCTCGCTGCTGATGTCGAAATGGATCGCCAAGATGTCGGTCGGCGCGCAAGTCATCGAGCATCCACGTACCCAGACCGAACAATGGCTGGTGGAAATCGTGCGTAACCAAGCGCAACGTGCGGGCATCGGTATGCCAGAAGTGGCCATCTACGCTTCGCCAGAACCCAACGCCTTTGCGACCGGTGCCAACCGTAATGCGGCGCTGGTTGCAGTCAGTACCGGCCTGCTGGAACAAATGACCGCTGAAGAGGCGGAAGCGGTACTGGGCCATGAAGTCAGCCACGTCGCCAACGGCGATATGGTGACACTGGCTTTGATTCAAGGCGTGCTCAACACTTTCGTGATCGCTCTGTCGCGCGTGGTCGGTTATCTGGTGGATCAGGCGCTGTCTTCCCGCAATCAGGAAGAGTATCGCGGCCCTGGTATCGGCTACTGGATCACCAGTATGCTCATGGAGATGGTGTTCGGATTGCTGGCGTCATTGGTGGTCATGTGGTTCAGCCGTCAGCGTGAATTTCGTGCCGACGCCGGTGGTGCCCATCTGGCCGGTCGCGGCAAGATGATCGCGGCGCTGGAACGGCTGCGGCAACTGTCCGAACCCTCGCGACTGCCCTCGCAGATGGCGGCCTTCGGTATCAACGGTGGTCTGAGTGAAGGTCTGCGTAAGCTGTTTATGACCCATCCACCCTTGGAAGAACGCATCCAAGCCTTGCGTCAGCAGAACTGAGTGAGGGTGACGACGCCCGTGCCGCGACTGGGCCGGGCGTCGTGTAAATACTGCGGCTTTAACCGGAATATTGCTGAAAATCGAAGTCCAGCCGTGGGCTGGCTTCTGCCACCATGTTGCCCTGCACCAGAGTCACACCGAATTGCCAGATGCTGGCCATCTGCGGTGCAGTGGCCACACCAGCAGCCACCACTCGGATCTGCAGTTCATGGGCTTGTTCGGCGAGTCCCGCCACCGCCTGACGGTTTTTGTCGTCCTTGGTCTTGGCGAGCCGCTCGATCAGACTTCCATCCAACTTGATGTAATCGGGGACCAACTCCCGCAGTAGCTGATCGGAATGCGCCTTGCCGCCGAAATGGGACAGAGCCAAGCCACAACCCAACTCGTGTAAGCGGGCGCGCAGTTGCCGGGTATCGTCGAAGCAATCATCGGCATTGGTTTCCTTGACTTCCAATACCAGATGATGACTCGGCAGTTGGCTGTCCTGGAAGCGCTTGCTGAGCCAACTAAAGAAATCGGGATCGGATAGCGAATTTCGGGAGAGCCGGATGAATAGGATCGGTGGTTTGGAACCCGCTTTGTGTAGTTCGATTAGCGCCGACAGGGCGCGCACCAGTGTCCATTTGTCCAGAGCGCCCATCAGGCCGTACCGCACCGCCACGCTACCCAGCTTATCCAGTGGCTGGGCTTTGTCATTTTCGTCCAGGATCTGCAGATAAACCTTGTAGCGCGCATCTTGCTCGCTTTCGAAACTGACGATCGGCTGATATGCCAGAGCGAAGCGGTTCTTGGTCAGGGCGTTTCGAATCAGGTGGATACTGGCTTCGTCCTGCTCGTTGATGGTGCCGCTTTGCCGCTCTTCCTTGGGTGGTTTGTAGACCTCGACCTGATTGCCACCTTTTTGGCGAGCGCCTTCACAGGCACGGTCAGCATGCGCCAAGATCCGAACCGCGTTCTCATGACCATCCTGTGCTTGGTAGACACCGATGGAACAGGTGGTGGTAAATAGCTTACCGCTCACCTGAAAACTGTGTTCGGCGATTGTCTTACGGATTTTTTCGGCCAGAGTCAGAGGATTACTGGGCGAGCGCGTGGGTACATAAACCGTGAACACGCCACTGGCGAAGTAGGCGGCAATATCTTCGAGCGCGAGAACTTCCTTGAGCGTGGTAGCCGCTTCCAGCACGAACTTTTCGATGGCCTCAAAGCCCATAGCGTAGCGAATGGAGGCGTAATCGGTGAATAAGATGTACAACGCGGTGCCATCGTGATCGACTTCCAGAGTTTCGAGGAAGAACCGCCGAGTGAACAAACCCGTGGCATCATCGTATTTGAGCATGTGCTCTAACTGCTGATTGTAGGGCGTTTTCTCTGGAGTCGCGTCCCGCACGATGATCTGTGTACAGGGTTCGTCATTCATCCGAGTCGGCGCACATTCCAGCAAGATGGGGAAGGTTTGACCATTGCTGCGTACTCCGACCAGTTCCACCGGCTCAATCGCCTTGCCTGAGCGGATACTGCGGCGCAAAACACTTTTCAGCGCATCCCGATAAGTCGGTGGCACCATGTGTACCAGTTGGATCTGGGCCAAATCTTCTTGCCGGGCATAACCGAACAGGTTCAGATAAGCCGGATTAGAGTAGGCGTGGACGCCTTCGTGAATGTAAGCGATGGCCTCTTGAATATTTCCTAAGAGCGCCTGAGTGCGACTCTCGCTCTCCTTGAAACGGGTTTCAAAGGAAACTTGGCGCTTTCGATCCTGCAAATGACGCAGTTCTGCGCGCACCACTGCTACCAGATGATCGGCATCTTCCAAATAAAAGAAGTTATCGGCCCCCTCATCCAGCAGGCGGGCGGGCTTGCCCTGGCGCTGGCTTTCTTCATCCACCATGACGATGATGGGGATATCCTGTTTGGATTCGACCACCATCAAGCGCAATTCGGCGATGCTGGGCAGGCCATCCATCGGGTGGAATAGAATTAAATCTAGTGGCTGATAATCGATCGCATTACGGATCTGCTCGGCCTGATCGGCGCGAGTTAATTCGATCTGATAGCCTTCGCTGCGCAAGGTCTTAACGACATGATCAATATCGCTTTGAGCCTGATCGGCGACGAGTAGGTTGATGACGGAAGTCTCGGACACGCGCTCCAACCTCTGCTAATAGCCAGAAGATACTAACCTGAAATAAATGGGATGATACCAGTTGCGTCTCATACTGGGGTCTTGGCCAAGTGTCCCGGCAACTCCCGCACCAATCGGGGTACCAGATAGCCCGGTAAGCGCTGGCGTAACGCCTTCATGATAGCCGATGCCTCGGATTCCTTCACCTCGAAATGAGCCGCACCACGCACTCGATCAAGCAAATGCAAATAATAAGGTAGTACGCCAGCGGTGAACAGCGCCTCGCTCAAACTCGCCAGTACGGATGCTGAATCGTTGACTCCACGCAGTAGCACCGCCTGATTGAGCAAAGTCACACCAGCTTCTGCCAGCCGACGCAACGCCACGCATACAGTCTGATCGATTTCCTGCGGATGGTTGGCATGCACCACCAGCACTCGCTGCAAACGGGTGCGAGCCAGCACTGCCAGCAAACCATCATTGACCCGCTCTGGCAGCACAATCGGCTGTCGGCTATGGATGCGCAGACGCTGCAGATGCGGAATACGATCCAGTTCCACCAGCAGCGCATCCAAGCGTCGATCCGACAGCGACAATGGATCGCCGCCACTAAGAATGACCTCACGCAGGCTGGAATCGTTCCGTAGATAAGCCAATGCGGACTGCCATGGGTCGGTGCTAGCGCGGGCTTCGGCATAAGGGAATTCACGGCGAAAACAATAGCGACAATGCACTGCGCAGGCGCCAGTCACTAGCAATAGTGCGCGACCATGGTATTTATGCAATACGCCCGGTGCCGCCCGTGCCGCCCAATCGCCGACTGGATCGGCGTCAAAACCCGGCACCTCCTCCAGTTCGGCATGTAGCGGCAAGATCTGCCGAAGCAGCGGATCGTTGGGGTCGCCTTTACCCATCCGTGCCACGAAACCGCGCGGTACCCGCAGTGAGAAGCGCACAGCAGCGGCCTGTGCCGCTGGCAGCAGAGCGGGATCGAGATCCAACTCCTGCAAGAGTTCGGCTGGATCGCTGATCGCCCGAGTCAGTTCGCGCTGCCAGCACGGCGTCTGACGCGAATCGAACTTTCCCGGTATCATATTTGGTTTTTGTGACTCCATCACTCTAATTGAAGGCAGATTTTGCATGGCAACCTATAGTACCAACGAATTCAAAAGCGGACTGAAAATCATGCTGGACGGCGATCCCTACGCCATCGTCGAGAATGAGTTCGTCAAACCCGGAAAGGGCCAAGCATTCAATCGGGTCAAAATACGTAATCTGAAAAGTAACCGGGTCATCGAACGTACTTTCAAGTCGGGTGACAGTGCGGAAGGTGCCGATGTAGTCGATGTGGAATTGCAATATCTCTACAACGACGGCGAGTACTGGCACTTCATGGACCCACAAAGCTACGAACAGTTGACTGCGGATGCCGCTGCGGTGAGCGATGCAGCCAAGTGGCTGAAGGAAGAGGCGATCTGTCAGGTCACTTTGTGGAACGGGGTACCGCTGAGCGTGGCAGCGCCCAATTTCGTGATCATGGCCATTGTGGAAACTGACCCCGGCGTGCGTGGCGATACCTCTGGTGGCGGTGGCAAACCGGCAACCCTGGAAACCGGTGCGGTGGTACGGGTGCCGCTGTTCGTCCAGAACGGCGAAGTCATCAAGGTGGATACTCGTACTGGCGAGTATGTGTCCCGAGTCAAGGAATAGACGGGCGCGAACGCATGGAAGCTTGGCAACCCGCTGCCGATTTCGCCACTTTGCGCCTACGTGCTGAATTGCTGGCGCGAATCCGCCGTTTTTTCGCAGCGCGTGGGGTGCTGGAAGTGGAGACCCCGGCGCTATCGGCGGCGGCGATCACCGATCCACACCTGATCAGTTTTGCCGTTCACCCAGATGGACCGGGATCACGCCACCCGCTGTACCTCCACACTTCGCCGGAATTTCCGATGAAGCGGCTACTCGCAGCAGGAAGTGGCTGTATCTATCAGATCGCCCGCGTATTTCGTGACGACGAGTGGGGGCGCTTGCACAACCCCGAATTCACCCTATTGGAGTGGTATCGGGTTGGCTTCGATCATCATCGGCTGATGGACGAAGTCGCCGAACTGACGAGTATATTACTGGCCGGACGGGTGGCATTGGCGGTACCAGAACGCCTGAGCTATGGTGCGGCTTTTCAGCGTTATCTGGGTTTGGACCCCCATCGAGCCACGGTAGCGGAATTGGCAAGCTGTGCACAAAGACAGGCCGTATCCATTCCTCCAGGGATGCCAGCGACAGAAACCGATCCCTGGTTGGATTTGCTACTGACCCACTGCATCGAATCACACCTGGGAAAGGGACGGCTCACTTTTCTCCACGATTACCCCGCCTCACAAGCGGCGCTGGCGCGGTTGCAATCGGGTGATCCACCAGTCGGCGAACGCTTCGAGCTGTATCTGAACGGCATCGAGCTGGCCAACGGTTTTCACGAACTGGGCGATGCTCACGAGCAACGCCGCCGCTTCGAGGCCGAAAACGCGGCGCGACGCGCACGAGGACAACCGGAAATGCCGATCGATGAACAGATGTTGGCGGCGCTGGCTGCGGGTTTGCCGGACTGCGCTGGGGTGGCACTCGGTTTCGACCGCTTGCTGATGCTGGCGGCAGGCAGGCCATCGCTGGCCGAGGTACTAGCCTTTCCATTTGATCGAGCTTGAAACGGGAGCAGATATTAACCTCTCAGTGCGAATTCCACGCCCAGCCGTTGTCCCATCCGTACTGGCGCATCAGGACCGATAGTGGGTTCCCAACGTATCGCGTCGGTGCCGAATAATAGGATGACGGTCGAACCCATGTTGAAGCGCCCCAGCTCCGCGCCCCGCTCCAGTTGCAC
>JACSSB010000299.1 GCA_014879435.1 Phycisphaerales bacterium | reverse complement strand
CCGTAGGCGAGATAATCGGCATAGGCGATCACTTCGGCGCGGATGAAGCCGCGCTCGAAATCGCTGTGAATCACCCCCGCTGCTTGTGGCGCGGTGGCACCGGCCCGAACGGTCCAGGCCCGTACTTCCTTAGGGCCGGCAGTAAAGTAGGTTTCCAAGCCCAGTAAGGTATAAGCGGCGTGAATCACTCGGTTCAGGCCCGGCTCGGATAGACCGTAATCAGCGAGGAATTCAGCCTTGTCGGCCTCGTCCAACTCAGCCAATTCTGCCTCGATGGCCGCACAGACCGGTACCACTTCCGCGCCTTCCCGTGCCGCAATCTGCTGGAGTTGATCGAGTAGAGGATTGTCGGTGAAACCGTTTTCAGCGATGTTGGCGATGTACAGCACCGGCTTGGCAGTCAACAGAAACAATTCACGCAGTTGCTCGCGTTCCGTAGCGCTCAACACCAAGATCCGTAGTGGCGCGCCGGTATCCAGATGGGCTTGCACCCGCTCCAGCAATGCCTTGCGTTCCAGAGCTTCCCGCCCCCCCGCTTTGGCCGCCTTTTCGGCGCGGATCAGGGCCTTTTCTACCGTCGCCAGATCGGCCAGGGCCAGTTCGGTGTTGATGGTCTCGATATCCGCTTGCGGATCGACCCGCCCGGATACGTGAATCACATCGTCGTCCACGAAGCAGCGCACTACCTGGGCAATGGCATCGGTCTCGCGGATATGAGCCAAGAATTGGTTGCCCAAACCTTCGCCTTTGGAAGCACCGGCCACCAGTCCGGCGATATCGACGAACTCAACCGTGGCGGGCAGGATTTTCTGGGGTTTGACGATGGCTGCCAGTGCATCCAATCGTGGATCGGGCACTGATACCACGCCCACATTAGGGTCGATGGTGCAGAAGGGGTAATTTTCGGCCTGGATACCGGCCTTGGTCAGCGCGTTGAACAAGGTAGATTTGCCGACATTCGGCAAGCCAACAATACCGCATTTCAGAGACATAATAACCTTTACATTGAAGTTCTTACGACAAATCTGCCAAATATTAGCTTGTGTGCCCGGTGGGTGGTGAGCAGGTTATCAGCTGTTCCGATCATCCTGTCACACTCTCTTCTGAAGCATAACATGGCCTTGAGTACCATCCCTATTCTCAGGCGGTCGTGAAAGAGAACGAAGGCGGCCACCTTTGAATTTCTCTTAATCTTAAATAGATAAATTTACTTCCAATTTACTTTGTATTATATATAATACATTAATAACTTTTTATAGACGATTTAATGGTGTTGCAGCCCATTAATGAATTTCGATGCGTGAGGCTTTTATCGATGCGTGACCCCGACGATAGGAGGTGGTCCAAATGAGTAGGCTCGACGAGGATCAAGAGTTTTTGAATAGGAGTGAAGTCCTGCTCGCCAATAAGCGGCCCGGCGAGAAAATGCAATGCTGCCTTGACGAAGTCCTGACGGTATTGCGCAAATATGACGTCGGCGTCACGCTCTGTCTGGCCAATGATCGGGAATCCATGCTGATGTACCGGCTTCCCGAATGGTGCGCGGTGTCACTAAACGAGGGTGGCCCCGAAATTAATCCAGATAAACTGTGGCAGTCCACCGATCTGGAACAACTGCTATCCCGTACTTACCGCCTAGCGATGGCGTTGCATCATATGAATGAGTACTTACAGGTCGAATCTTCGCGGCTGGAAGATTTCGTCAAGGATCTGGGTCAGCATCTGCTTGATCCCAATCGTAAAAGCCACTGAAATATCCTTCAATACCTCGAAACTCTGATAGCCGTGATGCCAGAGTTTCAAGGCGTGGGGCGGAGCAGGTTCTATTATGGGGCTTGGGCGTTAGCCTGTCGCCAGTTACGCTCTAGTTGCTTGGCCTGCTCCAGATCGTCCTTAGTCAGTTCACGGGAGATCGCATCCAGCGGTTGAAGCGCGCCTACATAACCGCCGGAAACCGCCAGATCCAACCACAGGTAGGATTTGATCCGATCCCGTTTAACTCCTCGGCCATCGCCATACATCCTGCCCAGACCGTACTGAGCCATCGCTAATCCTGCATTAGCAGCGCGCTCGAACCAGAGAACTGCTTGCAAATCGTCGCGAGACACCCCTCGCCCAGTTGCATAGGCCAATCCGAGTAAGACTTGTGCCAGCGGTAGTTTCTGTTCTGCAGCTTTACGGTACCAAGCCACGGCTTGCGCGTCGTCACGCGGAATCCCGCCTCGACCGTCTGCGTAGAATAAACCCAGATTTAATTCGGCCATCGCCAAGCCTTGTTCAGCGGCCTTGCGGTACCAAGCCGCCGCCTGTGTCTCGTCGCGTGGAGTTCCCTGGCCGGTGGCGTACAGTACGCCAATATTATATTTCGCCACCGCGTTGCCTTGCTCGGCGGCCTTACGAAACCATTCCAATGCCTGTCGGTCGTCTTGTGACACGCCGATGCCGCGTGCGTACATTTCCGCTAGATCAGCTTGGCTGACGGCATCACCCTGTTCAGCGGCCTGGCGAAACCATTTCACTGCTTGCGTTTCGTCGCGTTTGCTCGCCTCACCTGTGGCGTAAATTTGCCCCAATTGTCGTTGCGCTGCGGCATATCCTGCTTCGGCCGCCTTACGCAGCCAATCCATAGCAAGCTGCTCGTTGCGTTGCATGCCATTTCCATCGAGATAGCGCTTGGCCAGACGAGTCTGGGCTTCGGGGTTGCCGCCCTTGGCGGCCTGCTCCAGTAATTCCACGCCCCTAGCTTCGTCCAGCATCGCTCCGCGCCCACTGAGATAACTGTCGGCCAGTTCCAGTTGTGCCAGTGGCAGATTTCGATCTGCGGCGCGACGGTACCAGAGTAATGCCGTGCGCTCATCGCGAGGCAGACCACGGCCAGTCGCGTACATCCGTCCTAAATAGTACTGTGCCAGTGGTAAATTCTGATCAGCGGCTAAGCGATACCATTTCACCGCTTCGGTGTCGTTGCGAGTGGTGCCTTGGCCATCAGCGTACATCCGTCCGAGTTCCTGCTGCGCTAGCCCCAACCCTTTTTCGGCGGCCTTGCGGAACCAGTTAAACGCTTCCTGGGTGGAAATGGGTACACCACGACCATTCAAATAACGCACAGCCAAATTATATTGTGCCTCGGTATGGCCCCGCTCGGCGGCTTGGCGATACCAACGCACGGCTTCCTGGTCGCTACCGATCACGCCACGACCACTGGCATACATGGCGCCTAAGGCAAACTGAGCACCTGCCTGTCCTTGCTCAGCCGCTTTCTGATACCAGCGCACCGCTTCTTTATCATTGCGCGATACTCCACGGCCGCTGGCATAGGCATTTCCGAGTTCAAACTGAGCGCTTGGGTGGCCTTGTGAAGCTGCTTTTTGATACCAGTTCGTGGCCTCTCTATCGTCCTGATTTACGCCCTGGCCGGTAGCATAACGACTGGCCAAGGCATATTGCGCGTCGGCGTTGCCTTGTGCCGCCGCTCGGCTTAACCACAATAATGCTTCCCGTGCACTAGATGCCGCCTCGGGATTAGCGGTGTAAATGATCGATAATTGATACTGCGCTTCATCGTTGTTCTGTAGGGCTGCTTTGCGCAACCATTCAATGGCACTGCGTTGACTTTGCGCCGTGCCTTCACCTCGCAGATACATCAAGCCGATCATGGTTTGTGCCTTGGGATCGCCCTGTTTGGCCCAGACCATGTATTCCTGAAAAGCGGCGTTGTAATCACCACGCCGATAAGATTCTGCCGCCGTGTTGGTGGAGGCATCGGGTGCAATCGGACGCGAGTCGCCGTAGTGCCAGATACCCTTGTTGTCCTGCCATTTCTGGAGACTAGACTCCGATGGCGGCGCAGCCCAAGCTACGCCGACCAGAACAGAGATCAGAAACAACGCAAACATGCGCATGGCCACCTCCATACGGAAATTCTCGGGATTCCCTTGAATTCTGGCGATCAATCTCAATTTAAGTAATAAGGCTCTTGTGACAGCGGCTAATCGATGATTACCGTACCATGATTCATGGGCCTCATACTTGACCTGAAACAGTTTACGGTCATGATTCGCTTCATGATCCACACCAAGCTAACGAGGAAATCCGCATGGCCATCAACCTGCAAAAAGGTCAACGCATCAGTCTGGAAAAAGAAGCTGGACGTGGTTTGAGCCGGGTCATCATGGGCCTGGGTTGGGGTATGAAGCAAGTCCAAAGTCGTGGCTTCCTTGGCTTTGGTGCAGGTACTCACCAGACGGCGGTAGATCTGGATGCCTCTTGCCTGTTATTCGACGCTAGCGGCAATTTAGTAGATACCATATGGTTTAGACAATTAGAGAGCCGTTGTAGCTCTATCCGACACAGCGGTGATGATCGTTCCGGCGGCGGCGAGGAGGGCTCCGAAAATGAACGAATCGCTATCGAGTTGGGTCGGATACCGACAACGGTGCAAACGCTGATTTTCACCGTCAATAGCTTTAGTGGCGAGGATTTTACTGGTATTCCTCATGCGTTCTGCCGCTTAGTGAATGAACAGGGTGGTAGCGAGATTGCCCGTTTCGACCTGTCGTTGGAAGGCGGCCATCACACTGGGCTGATCATGGCCAAACTGTACCGTCACAACAATGAATGGAAAATGCAAGCCATCGGCGAACAGGCTGAGGGCCGTACCTTTCATGACCTGTTACCAGCGCTTCGCCCTTATCTATAAAATTTATTGTGAGATCGCCTCATGGATTTGCAGCCAGGCCAGAATTTTTCCATCACTCAATACAGCTCAGCCGCTCCCATGGTCGAGATCGCACTCGACTGGCAACCGGCCCAGACGCCCTTGATGCTCGATTCCAGCGCCTTCGCGCTGACTGCAGCAGGGAAGGTGCGTGACGACGGCGATTTCATCTTCTACAACCAGACGACACTGGCTGGTGGTGGCATCCAGCGTGCGGGTGATGGTCGAACTTTTAGCATCCATTTCGCTATGCTACCGGCAGCCATCGACCGAATCGTTATTGCTCTGACCATCGATCAGGGGCAGCGACGGGGGCAGTCCTTCAATCAACTCAGCCAGATTCGGGCAGAAATTCGCACTGACGCTGCTAAGAGTCCGTTGGCTGTCTTCTCCTTAACTACCAACGGCATGTCGGAAACCGCGCTCATTGTCGGCGAGCTTTATCGACGTGGTGGAGAATGGAAATTCCGTGCCGTTGGCCAAGGTTTTGCTGGCGGGTTGGGGCCACTAGCCCAACAATATGGTGTAGACGTGGCGGACGACCCAGATACCGCATCACCACCCACGCCAGCCGCACCACCACCCACGCCAGCCGCGTCACCATCGACCAAGCCGATTCGGCTGGAAAAAATCACGCTGGAGAAAAAAGGCAGCAGTATTTCACTGGAGAAAAAGGGTCAGGGCTTCGGTGAGCTGGTGATCAACCTGAACTGGCACCAGGGCGGGAGCGGCAAAGGATTTTTTGGTCGGCTGACCAGCCGCAAGATCGATCTTGATCTGGGTTGTCTATTTCGGCTACGAGATGGTCGAGCGGGTGCGATACAGGCACTCGGTGATAGTTTCGGTAGTTTGCAGCAACCGCCTTATATTCAACTCATGGGCGATGATCGTAGTGGTGCCAGTGCTCAGGGCGAGTTTCTGCGTATCAATGGTGACCGTTGGGACCAGATTGAGCGGGTGGCGATCTTTGCTTTTATCTACGAAGGGGCACCTAACTGGTCGGAAACCGATGCCTTAGTCACCATCCAAACCCCCAATCAACCGACCCTGGAAATCCGGCTCGACAGCCACCGCAACGATCAGCGCATGTGCGCTCTGGCCATGCTGGAGAATCAGGCGGGTAATATCAAAGTCACAAAGCTGGTTGAATACTTCCAGGACCACCGCTTGTTGGATCAAGCTTACGGCTTCGGTCTGCGCTGGGTGGCTGGATCTAAAGATTAATTTAATTCGTATCTTTCATAACACAACTGGAGGAATCCCTCTCATGGCTCTTGAATGGTTGAAACAACGGTATAGCGAAGTCTCCGCTAACCTGAAATCTGAAGTCTCCAAACTGCGTAACAAGAGCTTCTTGGAAGCAGTGGTAGCGGGCTGCGCGCTGGTGGCAAATGCCGATGGGACGGTCCGCCCTGAAGAAAAACAAAAGATGATGGGTTTTCTACGCAATTCCGAGGTGTTGTCGGTATTCAGCACTGAAGAAGTGATCACCATCTTTGACAAGTACGCCAAGCAGTTCGAGTTCGACCACCAGATCGGCGAGGCTAGCGCCCTGCAAGCGGTTGCCAAACTCAAGGGCAAGGATGCGGAAGCACGACTGATGGTACGGGTTTGCTGCGCTATCGGTGCTGCCGACGGCAACTTCGACCAGAGTGAGAAAGCTGTTGCAGTCAAGATCTGCACCGAGCTAGGTCTGAATCCCAAGGACTTCGATTTGACATGAAAGGATGAGCGTCGTCGTGGCGCTCAGCCCGACGGCGATCCAAGAAGCGCCACCCATCCCGAAGGTGCGCGCTTGCACGATACTTTAGGGGAGAAACAACGCATGGCTATTTCCCTCAACAAAGGTGGCCGACTGTCTCTGAGCAAAGAGGCGCCGGATCTCAAGAAAGCGCTGATTGGCTTGGGCTGGGACCCTCGCGCCACCGATGGTGCTGCCTTCGATCTGGATGCTTCGGCATTCCTGTTGGGCGATAACGGCAAGGTCCGATCCGATGCCGATTTCATCTTCTACAACCAACTGAAATCCGCCGACGGCTCGGTACAGCACACTGGCGATAATCTGACCGGTGCCGGTGAGGGTGACGACGAAGCGATCCTGGTAGATTTAACCCACGTACCAGCGGATATACACAAAATCGCTTTTACCGTCACCATCCACGAAGCCGATCAGCGTCGGCAGAACTTTGGCCAAGTCGGCAATGCCTATATTCGCGTGGTCAACGCCGAAACCAACCAGGAAGTCGCACGCTACGATCTGGCCGAAGACGCCTCAACCGAGACGGCGATGGTCTTTGGCGAGTTGTATCGCCATAGTGGTGAGTGGCGGTTCAATGCGGTTGGTCAAGGCTATGCCGGTGGGTTGACGGCGATGTGTCGTCAATACGGCATCAACATCTAGTAGGCCATTGAGGAGATTAAACGCATGGCTGTATCTCTGCAAAAGGGCGGCAATGTTTCGCTCAGTAAACAGGCGCCTGGCCTGAAAAAAGTAGGCTTCGGCCTGGGTTGGGACATACGCAAGACCGACGGAAGCGATTTCGATTTGGATGCTTCCGCTTTCGTGTTGGACGCCAATGGCAAGGTGCTGAGCGATCAGCATTTCGTGTTTTACAACAACCCCCAAGATCCATCAGGTGCGGTCGCACACAAGGGCGATAACCGGACTGGCGCTGGCGAGGGCGATGACGAAGTGATCGAAATCGATCTGGGTCTGATGCCTGCCAATGCCGCCAAGGTAGCATTTGTGGTCACCATTCATGATGCCGAGGCCCGCAAGCAGAATTTCGGTCAGGTCAGCAATGCCTATATTCGGGCACTGAACACCGATGGCGGTCAGGAAATCGCTCGCTACGACCTGTCCGAGGATGCCTCGGTCGAGACGGCGATGATCTTTGGTGAACTATATCGCCATAACGATGAGTGGAAGTTTAAAGCCATCGGCCAGGGCTATGCTGGTGGGCTGGGGGCGGTTGCCCGCGATTACGGCGTCAACCTCGGTTAACTTGGTTAGAATGGGCGGCGGCTTCGCGCCGCGCCCCACTCGGCCCGGCCCGCCGATGTCATGGCGGGCTTTTGTTTTTCTGGATTAAAAAAACTATGAATGAAACCATCAAATACCCACTTGATGAGAGTCGGATGCCCAAGTTTTGGTATAATTTGGTCGCCGATTTACCGACGCCGCTGCCACCCGTGCTGCATCCGGGGAGCTTTCAACCCATTGCCCCGGATGATCTGGCTCCGCTCTTTCCCATGACGCTGATCCAGCAGGAAGTCGCCACCGAGCGGGAGATCGAAATTCCAAAACCGGTGCGGGAAATTTACCGGCAATGGCGGCCCAGTCCACTGTATCGCGCGCGTCGACTGGAACAAGCACTCGGCACCCCAGCACGGATTTACTACAAATACGAAGGGGTCAGCCCGGCCGGTAGCCACAAACCGAATACCGCCGTAGCCCAGGCGTTCTACAACAAGGAAGCGGGGATCAAGCACATCAGTACCGAAACCGGTGCTGGCCAATGGGGCTCTTCCCTTGCTTTTGCCGGTGCGTTGTTCGATCTCGACGTGCAGGTGTTCATGGTGCGGGTTTCGTACAATCAAAAACCCTATCGCCGAGCGCTGATGGAAACTTACGGTGCGCGCTGCATAGCCTCGCCATCCGAAGAGACCGCATCCGGTCGGGCGATCCTCGCCAAGCGGCCCGATCATACTGGCAGTCTCGGTATCGCCATTTCCGAGGCAGTGGAAGTTGCGGCACAACGCGACGATACCAAGTATGCGCTGGGGTCGGTGCTCAACCATGTGCTACTTCACCAGACCGTAGTGGGCCTGGAAGCCATGACCCAATTGGAGATGGCCGACGACTATCCCGATGTCATTGTGGGTTGTGCCGGTGGTGGCTCCAATTTTGCCGGAATCGCCTTCCCATTCATTGGCGCAAAGTTACGCGGTGGACC
>JACSSB010000367.1 GCA_014879435.1 Phycisphaerales bacterium | reverse complement strand
CTGTATGCGATTTCTCCAGTAGTCCTCGCGCTGATCAGCCGCACCTTCAAGCGCTTGGAAGAGCGCCTGTGCTGATGCCTCCAGACCCTCTTGTGGAAGTGCACTAATCGCAGATCTGAACTCATCAACAGTGTATCCCTCGGTCGGTCCTAGTGCCGCGTAAGTCAGGAGGGTTGCAAATCGCTGGCGGTGATGCTCGCCAAGGTCAGCATAGTGGTTTGCGCTCTCCAAGAACTGCGGCTTGAACGCAATTAACAAGGGCTGGTACAAGCGCGGTGACCAAAGAAAACCTTCCCACGCGGCCTTTGCTTCGGTCGGATTGCTCCAACTGAACAGCGGCAAAAGGTATTGCTCAGTCCACGGGCGGTCTACGCGGAAAAATGTGATCAGCCGCGAACCCAGCAGTACTCGGCCATGGCGGAATCGATCCACCTGCACGTCACACAGTGTGGTGAACATGGGTTTGAGGTCAGATGGAATCTGATCGTTGTCGTTAGGGTTCCGTTTGAACCACAGATTGATCAGGGCTTGTGTGACATACCCGATGGGGTGGTTAATCGCGGAACTGACGGGATCATAGGTCTCGACGCCATTTCGGATGATGCGAGAACCCGAGCCCCCTTCTAGCGGCAAGTCCAGCACACGGCGACACAGGTCCAACAGGATACCCTCATGGCGGTTGATGGACTTGGAAGCAGCTTGCATCCACCACGTCACTCCGTGAGCAATCTCCTGAAGCACAGCATCGGGCATGGTCTGTACCAGCGGAGCAGCGTAACACCACATGCGCTGAACCCGCTTTCCATCGCTCCATGCATACAGTGCAATACTCCAACGACTAGTGAGCCACTCTCCCCGCCTCACCAAATCAGCGAGGGCAAATAAGCACTGTAAAGGGTGTTTCTTACAAACATCGCGCCACGTGTCTTCGTAGAACGAGAACGGTTGCTGCTCGGGTGGTGGCTTTGTGAGCCATTGCACCAGTTCCTGCCGTTTACGGGGAGCAATGTCAACATTCCGGCTACTCTCATAGTCTGGATCGCCAGTGCCACTCATCCAGTGCGAGAACTCGTCACGCTCGTTAGGTGCCAACTGCCATTGTGGGTAGGTAGTAGATAGCTCCATCAGCCGGGCTGCCGCAGATATTCCCAGAGTGCGGACTGATACGTTCAGTTTGGCCAGATGTAGCCAGACAGAGCGAGCCACTAGGTCTTGCCACCAATCCAGATCCAGATCACCTCGATACATCCCACGCGGCGGTCCAGCCAAGATAGCCGTCTCCAGGTGTTCCTGAGCGGTGCCTGTCAACTGCTGCCCCTGCAATGCGAGCAGTCGGAACATTTCCCGCCTCGTATCTATGGACCACAGCCACCACGCATCATCAGCCAGCAACCAATCTACCCACTGTTCGGGTGGAATGCAGCTATCTTGGCTGGCGGCAAACAAGGCTAGACGTTTGAAGGTAGGATACGGCAACTCAAACCAATTCTGGGCGATACGCGTAGCGCGCACACTGTCGTTGGCGCGAATCGCCAGCCAAGCATCACGCAATAATTCAATCAGGCTCACCCAATCGTGGAAACCCCGGTTTTGCCAGTGCGGCGTAATGGACGGCAGATCCCAATAGGATCGGTCGCTGTAATCATCGGCCCCACCCAGCTCCCGTAGCAGATCCAACGCATCACGCAGCAATTGCTGGAAATCTTCCAGTAGATGCGGCAAGGCAGATGTCCAGTGCTCGTTGGCACGGTCGCGCAGCACCGAATGCACATGATCTGTGGCTAGCACGAGTTCCCAATCCACCAGTTGTCGTAAGTGCATGGGTTCGTTTACGTTTGCTTCTTCTTCGCCCCAGTGAAACGGCTTTTTCAAAGCTACCTTGGGTGCGAGTAGCTCGCGCAACTCCAAGCGCAGCGTGGTGCTCAGCCCTTCCCGCTTAAGACGTCCTTGCCAGTGATACAGATCGCGATCATGCCACGGTGATTTCACTCGACCACTGAGCAGGAAGCGCCACAAGGTGCGCATCAAGGGACTAGGAATGGCCTTGGGAGCGTACAAGCGGATTTCATCCAACTCGGAAGCCTTGCCATCACGCTCCAGTGCAGCAAAGCGATCCAGTTCACGCTCGATCTGCCACGACCAATGATTGCGTAACTGCCCACCACGTTCCGCAATCCAGATGACCAACCTCACGTCATCCAAATGACGTGCCAGCCAACGGGCCAAATAGGACATCACATCATCCCACTGGCTGCCGGTAACGCCTGCGGAAACCAGCAGCATTGGCGGTGCGCGGTCATAGGGTGCAGGTCGATGAATCAGGCTGAATCGTAGTTTGGCGTCTACTTCGTCGTGAGGAGGAACACGGAAACGAGTCAGATCGCTGTGTCGAAAGCGCTCATCCGAGAAAGCATCCAGCAACCAATCCAGCGACGGGACAGGGTTGAAGTTGGCGAAGTGTTTTGCAGGTAATCCCGATTTATCCGACAAGGCCCACAGCATCCGCCCGACAAAATCGTCTTGCTGTGTACTGTCTTGTGGGCGCGCCAGAGCATGTTTGACGACGATAGCTTCTTTGCCTTGTACCCCGTCACGGTAGGTATCTGCCCACGCATGCAGGGTCTGATGTAGCGCTGAATGGTCGTAGCTGCCAGCGGGTACGTTGTAGAGGATGGGCGTAACACCTTTGGCCTCCCATTCGATGGTCTTGCGGTGCTCTTGACCCGGTTCGCAGTCGCCCAGTGCCCAAGCCTGCGGTGTGATTTCGCCCAGCATCCGGTCGGCGGCTAGTGCATCCATCATGTAGCGCAGCACTGTGTCATTGATGCTATAGCCTATGAAACACACCACATAGTTGCGGAACAACTCGCTCACGAAGCGAGCTGCCCAGCGTTCGGTAAGATAGGCCAAGCCGAAATCACCGCTGGTCACTACCAGCCGGTTCAGGGCTATATCGTCCGCCTTTTCAGGTAATAAACCGTGCAGGTAAACCAGTCCGTTCCAGCGGCTGTTCTTTGGAATCGGCAGCATTGGGGCAGCGTAAGCCTGAAACGTTTGGCTCGTACGTTTGGCCGCCATGTGAAAGATGCGGTCGAAGTTGGTGGTGACCAGTCGCAACGCACCTTCACGGCTATGTGCGAGGCGCAACAGTGCTGCTTGTGTATCGGTGGCACCCTTACGGCGAAGTTTCGGTTTCAGCACCTGTGCCAGGGTACGACGAACCGCTAGACGCTGCCCCGGTAGGCGCCGTTCCAATAGGTCAAGCGTAGCGTCAAACTGCCCGCGCTCGAAAGCTTCGCGCTCGCTGTCCGAAGGCGTTGTGCCATTCAGCCGGTAGATTTCCTCCACCAGCCCCTTAAAACCCGGCAGGCCAGCGGGATAGGAAATGCCCGCTCCACAGAAAAATACCACACGACCTTCCTCGTGCGCTTGCAAAAGCGCATCCGGGATGTCGGGGCCGTTGGTAACAAACTGCATTCAATGCCTCTCGGTAAATATCTGTTTCAGCACCGCGAGCAGTAGTGCGGCGTTGGCTTCGCAGATGGTGGTGTGCTTGGCCTTGAAGGTGACAACCATTACAGACAAAGCGACTTTAGGCCACGCCTTCATCTCTGCTCTCCACATCACCACCGCGTGCGATCCGTCGTGCCTCCAGCTCTTGCCGCGTCTTGTCCAGTTCCTCCGCCAGCAACTTTTCATCCGGCAATACAGTTTGATACTCAGCAGCCAGTACCTTGTTGGACAGACCTTCCAGCGCGTAGTGTGCTTCGGCTGCGCCCTTTTGAGCGCAGAGGATCAGACCCACGGGTGGATTTTCACCAGACTTCATCCAGTGCTCGCGGGCATAGTTCAGGTACAGATGCATCTGACCCGCATCGGCATAGCTGAACTTGCCAACTTTGAGGTCAATGACCAGCAGGCACTTGAGGCGGCGGTGGAAGAACAACAGATCAACGCGAAACCAATTGTCATCGATACGTAGGCGGCGCTGGCGACCTACGAATGCAAAATCATCGCCCAACTCTAGTAAGAAGTCGGCTAGATGCCGGATCAGCGCATCCTCAAGGTCGGACTCGGAATACTCATCCTTAAGGTTAAGGAACTCCAGCACGAAGGGGTCTTTGATGGCCTGTTCGGGTGTGAGAGCGTCGCTAAGCTCAGCCAACTCACCCTTTTCCAGCATCACTGCTTTATTGTGCGATAGGGCGATGCGTTCGTAGAACTGGCTGTTGATTTGTCGGTCAAGCTGGCGCACCGACCAACCGCAACGCAGAGCTTCAGTTTCATAGAAAGTACGAGCCTGTGGATTCTTGATCGAAAGCAAGCGTACATAAGCCGACCAGGGCAGTGGGAAGGCTTGGGCTAATGTTGGCAGTGTAGGCAAATTCCGAAGCGGGGATTCGGAATTTGTGGTACTGGAGGAATTTACAGACACCATCGGGAGAATGTCCCCAACGGATGATTTTGCAGACACTGTCTGCAAAATTTGATCGGCCGACCACGCCAGATGGAAGGCGCGCATCTGCGTTAGATTGCGCCAGCCGAAACCACGACCAAACTGACTGCTCAGATCGGCGCCTAGGCGTTTGATCAATGCCTCGCCATACGCGGCTCGTTCTTGTCCGCCTTGCTCAAATTCGACGATACGCCGACCAATCTCCCAATAGGCAGCCGTCATCAGGGCATTGACGCTACGTGCGGCGGTACGGCGGGCCGTCTCCAACAGCGCAACAATATCGCCGTGGACAGCAGCGTAATGGGCTTGATCCGGGATTGCTGGCGTGTTGCGTTCTGTCATGCCTATACCCTAGCCACTAACACCTCATCCTCTCCCAGAATGAGTCGATCTCTATCGATCCCTAATTCGGCATGACCGCTAAATTATCGATCAATCGTGCCCGACCCAACCACGCCGCCGCGAAAATCCGCAAAGCAGATACGGCCTGAGTTTCTGCAGTCGGTCGCTGCAAGTCATCGGAACCACGGATTTCAAAATAGTCAGGGCGAAACCCGGCTGCCGCCAGTCGCGTCTTAGCCTCCGCTTCCAGTACTGCGTAATCTCGCTCACCCTCTTGCAGACGCTCCACCGTTGCTTGCAAAGTCGCATACAGCTTAGGAGCTATCGCCCGTTCCTGGGCCGATAGATAGCCGTTGCGCGAACTCATAGCCAAGCCATCGGCTTCACGCACGATCGGCACCCCGACGATTTCGACCGGTATATCGAGGTCAGCCACCATCCGACGGATGATGAGCAATTGCTGCCAATCTTTCTCGCCAAACACCGCCACATCGGGTTGGACCTGATTGAATAGCTTACTCACCACCGTGGTCACGCCATTGAAATGGCCCGGCCGACTGGCCCCGCATAAGATCGCAGACAGTTCCGGCACCGCGACCTGCGTCATCTGCTCCAATGGGCGCGGATAGATTTCCGCTAACGGTGGCGCAAACAAGAGATCCAGGCCGACCGCTTCCAACTGGCGACCGTCATTCTCCAGGGTGCGGGGATAACCGGCATAATCTTCATTGGCACCGAACTGCATCGGGTTGACAAAAATGCTGGCCACGGTACGCGGTGCCTGTTCACGTGCACGCTCGACCAGACGAATATGACCGGGATGCAGATTCCCCATAGTCGGCACGAATGCCACGCGCTCACCGGCTCGCCTCCAAGCTGCCACCTGAGCACGCAACTCAGCGATAGTGTTTAGGATTTGCATGATGCGCACTCCTTGACGATCAGGCGAGACAATGCTCGGGACCTGGGAATTCACCACTCTTCACGGCGCGCACATAAGCCTCCACTGCGGCATGCAGACTGTCGTGACCGACTAGGAAGTCTTTGGAAAACTTCGGTCGGCGACCGGGCGTAATGCCCAACATGTCGTAGCTGACCAAGACCTGAGCATCACAATCCGGCCCAGCGCCAATGCCGATTACGGGGATCGTCAGTGCTTCACTCAGGCGTGCCCCCAGTTCGGCCGGGATACACTCCACCAACGCTATATCGGCACCCACCTCTTGCAATGCCAATGCTTCGTCGATGATCTGGCGGGCAGCGGCTTCCTCGCGGCCCTGCACACGGTAGCCCCCCAGCTTATGAACCGACTGCGGCAGCAAACCCAGATGCGCACAGACCGGAATACCGTTGCGGCTCAGTTGGCGTACTGTTTCCACTAACCAGCTACCCCCTTCTAATTTCACCATTTGGGCGCCACCCTCTTGCATCAGCCGGGCGGCGTTATCGACGGCTTGGCCAACCGTGGCATAACTGGCGAAGGGCATATCCGTCATGAGTAGAGCGGAATGACAACCACGCGCCACCAGACGCGTGTGATAAATCATGTCTTCCAGCGTGACCGGCACGGTGGTGCGCTGACCTTGGATGACCATGCCCAAGGAATCGCCGACCAGCAAAACCTCCACTCCCGCCGCCTCCAGCAGCGTTGCGAAACTGGCATCGTAGGCGGTTAGGACCGCAAATTTCTCCCGATTACGTTTCATCTTCGCCAAGGTGGTCACCGTAATCGGTTTTCGAGTCGATTCGTCTTTGTACATGGCATGCTCTGACTGGGGCCGCGCCGCTTCACAAAGGGCAACGGCGGCGGCAAATTCAAGGAAGGAGGGAAACTTATCGGGGAAAACCAGCAGAAATATCCTAATCGCTTATTCGGCGCTGTCCAGACGAACGAGGGCCGGTTGCGGGAATTTTTTGAGTAATTCGCTCAACAATCCCTGACCAGGGATCTCTAAATCCGGGGCGATGTCGTACAAGGGATACACGACAAAGGCGCGTTGGTGCAGACGGGGATGCGGCAAGATCAATCGTGACCCATCCAGAACCAATTGATCGTACAGCAATAGATCGAGATCAAGGGTGCGTGGTCCCCAACGCACGGTGCGGACCCGTCCTTGTGCTGTTTCGATAGTTTGCAGCGCCGTCAACAATGCTTCTGGCGACAGGGTGGTGTCCACAGCAGCAGCAGCGTTGAGATAATCGGGCTGACCGGGTGGACCACCCACCGCTTCGCTACGATATAACGGCGAGCAGGCCACGCAACGACTGGCAGGGAGTTGCGCCAAAGCTCGAAACGCTTGGCGCAACTGAGTCTCTGGATACTCCAGATTGCTACCGATGCCGATGTAGGCTCGGGCCGCTCGCATTGCCATCACACCGCCAAGGATCAGGTTTCGGGAACCGGTGGAACGGTTTGCGTGCCCCCACGAGCGGAGCGGGGTTTGCGTCGACGACGAGATTTGCTTTTCTTCGCTTGGGCGGTGGGTTGCGTCATGCGACCACGCCCACTCTCATCGGCTGCCAGAAAGCGGGTCCACCAGTCGGCCAGTTCCTGCGCCGATTCATCGGCTTCCGCCCGCAGTACCAGAAAATCATAGGCGGCCCGGAATCGAGGGTGGCTTAGCAGTCGGAAGGGGCGCTTGCCGGTGCGGCAGGTCAATCGCTGCTGCATTTCCCAGATTTCCCGCATCGGCAGGCTATGGCGACGTGGTAGGGCGGCATGGCGGACTTGTGCCTGAATCACCATTTCGGCAGCATCCTGCTGGGCTTCGCTCTCATCCAGCGCTTCCACTTCAAGCTGTTGCAACCGCTCTTGAAAAGGCTCCCACAGCAGGGCAGCGAATAAAAACGCTGGATGGACCGGCTTGCCTTCGGTCAAGCGTTGGTCGGTATTGGCCAGCGCTCGGACCAGCAAGACTTTAGGATAATGATGCTTTTGGCGATTCAGACAGCGTTCGGTCTCTGGAAACAGCCAACCGAACAGGCGGTAATGGCGCAGCAGTTCAAAAGTCTGAATCGCGCTGCCACTCATGAATAATTTGAGGATCTCATCGTGCAGGCGGGCGGGGGGAATCTGTTCCAGTAAATGACCCAACTGCCGTAGCGGCGCTGCCGTGGCAGGATCGATCTGAAATCCAAGCTTGGCGGCGAACCGTACTGCTCGCAGCATCCGCACTGGATCTTCATGATAGCGTTCGATCGGATCACCGATCAGCCGGATCAGGCCGTTGCTGAGATCGGCCATGCCACCTACGTAGTCAAGTACCGCGAAATTGGTGATGTCGTAGTACAGCGCATTGACCGTGAAATCTCGCCGCCAAGCGTCGTCTTCGATGTCGCCATACACATTGTCACTGAGAATGCGACCATTCTTAGCGCGCTCTACGGTGGGTCCGTCGGCTTCATCGCCGATATCACCGCAGGCGCGAAAGGTGGCGACCTCGATAATCTCCCGACCAAATTGGACATGCGCCAGCCGGAATCGCCGACCGATCAGTCGGCAGTTGCGAAAGAGGGCGTAAACCTGTTCAGGTAGGGCATCGGTAGCGATGTCGAAATCCTTAGGTTCGCGACCGAGCAGCAAATCCCGCACCCCGCCACCGACCAAACAGGCTCGATGACCGGCTTCACGTAACCGATACATCACCTTAAGCGCGTTGGGGCTAATATTAGCCCGCGAAATGCAGTGATCAGGACGAGGAATAATGACCGGTTGGGGAATCGAATTTCTTTCTTCCAAGGAAGGTTCGCAAGCTCTTGTATGTATTTTGAACATTCGTATAATACTATTTTTCCCCCAAGACGCCAGTCATCACGCTCCCTTCGTCTAGTGGCCCAGGACACCGCCCTCTCACGGCGGGAACAGGGGTTCGAAACCCCTAGG
>JACSSB010000296.1 GCA_014879435.1 Phycisphaerales bacterium | reverse complement strand
TTGAAGCTATTGGCTTTAGCGGAGTGCTGGAAGATCGAGTATCGAGCTACATCGGCTGGAACGATCAGTGCCCGAACTGTGGGTTCGGACCGAATTATCGTCACAGGGCAGGTGGAACGGATAGAAGCGTGTCACGCCGTATTGCGCCGCTGGTTGGCGCGTCGGGGGCAGGACACGTTGGTACCGTGGTTGGCGCGGCTAGCCGATGAGACTGGGCTGCGGTATGCAGGAGTGAGTATCAAAGGACAACGAACTCGCTGGGGCAGTTGTTCGGCAGAAGGCCGAATTAATCTGAACTACAAGCTGTTGTTTCTACCGAGCGCGTGGGTTTGCTACGTGTTGATCCACGAGTTGTGCCATACCGTCGAGCTGAATCATTCGCCCAAATTCTGGGATTGGGTCCGGCGCTTTGAACCAGAGGCCACCCAGCTAAGCGCGGCGGTTCGCCAGGCACGGGAGTATGTACCGGCCTGGGTATAGTCATCCTGCAAGGGGGGTCGCCAGGGGATGAACGAGAGGGGTAGATACACGGAAACCGCCATCATTTCCTGATCTTTTCGTCCAGCTTTCTGTCGATCTTGGTGACCCAGATCAGGATTTCATCCTGGGTCAGCAACAGAATTTGCAGGTTGTTGCGATAATCCTGCCAGGATTTTTCGATGCACTCGCTCAGGGCATCCACATAAACCACCACCAGCTTTTCGGGTTCATCGCTGGGTTGGGCATTCTTAATATACTGGGCACCATGCTGCAAACACAGTAAATAAGTATCCAGTGCTTTGTGCGCCGAACTGATAGCCCCCAGACCCATCAAGCCATTGACGCGCAGCATGCATTGCCACGCTAACAAACCGACCGCCTGATTTCGCTCGATCACTTTTTCGATGTTCATTTTGATCTCCTCCCACACTCACTTTCATGATGGTGCATCGCAACATAATTTGCGCGGATCGTCAAGAGTTTTGAAATCGTGTTTCGCTAGTCAGTATTTCCGCTTAAACCGCCACCGGTGCTCGGATGGCCGGATGCGCCTGATAGTCGAGGAAATCGAAATCTTCGTAGCCGTATGTAAACAAGGTATCCGGTCGGCGCCGGATGAGCAGTTGCGGTGGTGGGTACGGCTCGCGGCTGAGCTGGAGCCGAGCTTGTTCCAAATGATTGAGATACAAATGGCAGTCACCACCGGTCCAGATAAACTCGCCCACTGCGAGATCGGCTTGTTGCGCAACCAGATGCGTCAATAAGGCATAGCTGGCGATATTGAATGGGACACCGAGAAACAGATCAGCGCTGCGTTGATAAAGCTGGCAGGATAGTTCGCCGTTGACTACATAGAATTGGAACAACGCATGGCAAGGCAGCAGCCGCATCTGCTCCAGTTCACCGACGTTCCAGGCCGATACGATGATCCGTCGTGAATCGGGATCGCAGCGCAGCAGCTCAACTGCGTTAGCTAGTTGGTCGATGCAATGGCCATCGCGAGTTTCCCAGCTTCGCCATTGCTTGCCGTAAATCGGTCCCAGATCACCGTTGGCGTCGGCCCATTCATCCCAGATAGTCACGCCTTGTTGATGCAGGTAGTCCAGGTTGGTATCGCCGCGCAAGAACCACAGCAGCTCATGCACGATCGAGTGCAGGTGCACGCGCTTGGTCGTCACTAGCGGAAATCCGGTGCGTAAATCGAAACGCAATTGCGCGCCGAAGAGGCTCAGAGTGCCAACACCGGTGCGATCCTGCTTGCGCGACCCGTGATCCAATACCTGCCGCAACAGATCGAGATAGACTTTCATGAAATCCCTTTATGCCTTTTTCGGCAATTCCACGATAAAGGTTGCGCCTTGGCCAACTTCGCTTTCTACCCAGATATGGCCACCGTGGTACTCAACGATTTTTTGACTGATCGCTAAGCCCAGCCCAGTGCCTTTCGGTTTGCCGCTGTGTGCATCGCTGACCTGATGGAATTTCTCGAAGATCAGTTTGTGTTGATCGGGAGCGATGCCGGGGCCGTTGTCGCACACTTCAATGCGCCAACGATCCATAACTGCTCGCAAGCGAATGGTGACTGCACCGGATTGTTCCGCACAGAACTTGACGGCGTTGGACAGTAAGTTGATCAGCACTTGCGTCAGCCGGTCATGATCGCCGCTCATGATCACCTCTTGCTGGCCCAGCTCCTCGTGCAGGGTAACGGCCTTGTCCCGGAATAACTGACTGGTGGAGTTGATGGCATCTTCGATCAGGCTGCGCAGATCGATGGTATCGATCTGCCAGTTGATTCGACCGGAATCGATCTTGGCCATATCCAGCACTTGATTGATCAATCGGGTCAGACGCTCGCTTTCCTTGACGATGATGCTGAGAAATTTGCTGCGTTGCTCGAGATCCATGTCTGGATTGGCCAGCAGAATTTCTGAGAAGGCCCGGATCGAGGTCAGCGGCGTGCGTAGCTCATGGGTTACGGTAGAGATGAACTCGTCTTTCAAGCGATCCAGTTCCCGCAAGCGGTTATTGGCTTCCCGCAATTCGGCCGAGGCCGCTTCCAGTTCCCGCGATTTCTGCTCCAACCGACGGCTGTATTCGATGACCTGGGTGCTCTCATCGAGAATGGTCATGACTTCCTCGATGCTGAGCACCTCGCCCATCACAATCGAGGAAATCATCACCCGCGCCGATGCGGCGCCAATGGCTCCTGCCAGCAGCCGCTCGGTGTAGTGAATCAGCCGAGAATCCGCTTGTAGCGGATAGCCGCCATGATCGCGGGCGTAGCGGTCAAATACTTCGCTGGCCCGCGCCGGCCCCAGGAAGCGGGCCAGCAGATCGTAGAGTTCAGCGGTTTCCACCACGCCCCGCCAGAGCAGAGCATCGCCGTCGTGGCGTTCGCGTTTGAATACATCGACAAATTGGCTGCCTTGCACCTGCTCGATGGGATCTGGACGACTCAGCAGGGAACCGAAGACCAACCCACCGATGTTGATCAGCATGCTCCAAAACACCGCGTGCATGTACTGATCCAGACCTTGGAGACCGAGCAGGGCATAGGGCTTAAGTAGCTCGATTCCAAACGGTCCCGATTCAATGAAGTCGGTGTCGATCCAGCCGGAACGCGCCATGGCGGGTAACAGCAAGGTATAAGCCCAGATCACAAAACCGCCACTGAGACCGATCAGCGCTCCTCGCCGATTGGCGCGCTTCCAGTACAAACCGATCAGGATCGGTGGTGCGAACTGAGCGGCGGCAGCGAAAGAAACCAGCCCACTGGCGACCAGCGCGTAGCTCTCGCCAATGAAGCGAAAGTACAGGTAGCCGAGCAAGATGATCACGGCGATGCCCGCACGGCGGATGCCCAGCAGCAAACCAGACAGATCGGTACGGCCTGCTAGCCAGGGTGGGTTGAGACGCAACAGCAGCGGCATAACCAGGTCGTTGCAGACCATGGTAGACAAGGTGACCGTTTCGAACATGATCATGCTGGCCGCTGCCGACAAGCCACCAAGAAAGACCAACAGTGCCAGAAGCGGCATTTTTTCGGCCATCGGCAGGGCCAGTACGAAGGTGTCGGCGTCTACGCCGCCATCGCTGAAAATCAGTCGTCCACCCAGTGCAATCGGTAGCACGAACAGATTGATGGCGAATAGATACAGCGGAAACAGCCAAATCGCCTTGCGAATGTGGGCTTCATTGACGTTCTCCACCACCAACACTTGGAATTGCCGGGGCAAGAATAAAAACGCCATCATCGACAGGAAAGTCAGTGATAGCCAGCCGCCGTAGCCGCCCGGCACCGCTTCGAACCGCAACAATCTGGCCAAATCTGGATGGGCCGCCGCCTGTTGGAAGAGATCTCCAGGGCCTTTGAAGATCACAAAGCTCACCACTGCTCCAACCAACACGAAGGCCAATAGCTTCAACAGCGATTCAAAGGCTACGGCCGCCACCATTCCTTCGTGGCGCTCGGTGTTGTCGATGTGCCGAGTTCCAAACAGAATCGTAAACAGGATCAGGATCAGGGCGACGAAAAAGGTGGTATCCATCCACACCGGATGCTGGGTCGAGGTGGCCACTTGGATCACCTCTGGATATTGGCGCAATAGGCTGAAGCTGGCGGCGATGGCTTTCAGTTGAATGGAGATATAGGGCAGGATGCCGAGAATGACGATCAGCGTCACCAAGCCAGCCAGTAGACCGCTTTTACCATAACGAGAACCGATGAAATCGGCGATGGAGGTGATGCGATGCAGCTTGGTGATGCGCACGATACGTCTTAATACGAACCAGAACAGCACCGCCATCAGGGTGGGCCCCAGATAAACCGGCAGGAAATCCACCCCGCTGGTAGCGGCTAGCCCGACACTGCCGTAAAAGGTCCAGGCTGTGCAATAGATCGCCAGCGATAGGGTGTAGATATAGGGATTGGCAATGATCGAGCGGCCAGTATCGGCGCGCTGGTCGCCGTAATAGGCGATACCGAATAACACCCCCATGTAGGCCAGCGCGCTGGCGATGATGATCCCGTCGCTCAACATGTCAGGACGATTCCTTCTCGCTGGCGTCCCGCTCTGAATCCATCTTTTTGGGTGATGGATTCAAATGCTTGGGTGGTGGGTTCGGCTCGCGAATTTCCGAATGCTGCACCACCACGATGAGCAGTACGATGATCACCAGCCATGCCAAATACAGGTAGAAATACAGCAAAGGGATGCCGAACGGAGCCCATGCCCGATCAAACAGTTCCAGCAGCGGATAATTGATCGCCACCACTCCGCCGACGAACAAAATCACGATATGTTCTTTGGATTGTTGCCGCATTGCTTACTCAATCGGGATCGAGCGTTGGAGTGTCGAGGATTCGAAAAAGGGATTAGAGAAGCCCCACGCTCCGGCGCTAGTAACCAGTTAGAAGTGTGCCTGAGTCTTACGAATTTCCACCATTTTGTCGGAGGCTTCCAAGGCTTGGCCCAGGGTTTGAATACCCTGTGCTTCCAGCAGGTCGAGCAGCTTGAGAAAGACTTGGGCGGTAACCAGCGAATCGCCCAGTGCGGTATGGCGGTCATGTACGTCCACCCCAAGCCGGTCGGCGATAGCATCCAGATTATGATCGTCGGTGTAATCGTGCAGATAGCCGGACAGTAACAGGGTATCGAGCACGGGGTTGCCGAAACGCACACCGGTTTTCCGTTCCTTCAGTTTGAGAAACCGCATGTCGAAGGCGGCGTTGTGCGCCACCAGCACGGTACGATCATCACCCACAAAAGAGCGGAACTGCGGGAGCACGACACCGATGCCTGGCTTGTCCGCGACCATGTCGTCGGTGATGCCGTGGAAACGAATAGACGCCTTGGGAATTACGCGTCCGGGGTTGACCAACTGATCGAAGTTCTCACCGGCCAGCATCCGGCGGTTGACGATGCGCACCCCCGCAATTTGAATGATTTCATCGCCATTGGAAGGCGATAAGCCCGTGGTTTCGGTATCGAACACCACGTAAGTCAGTGCCGTCAGCGGGTAGTTGAGAAGATCGCCCCATTCCTCCAGGTTCTTGACCAGGGAGAAATCATAGAATTCCGGTCGATCCGGCAGGGCTTCGGTCGGCTCCCGCCACTGGCGTGAGGAAGCCGGTAAGGGCAGTCGCAGCAAGGCATGGCCGGATCGGCGGTGGGATTGGCTCCACAAATCACTGTTGTGCCGCCTGAGCACATCGCCGACCGTGGTTTCTCCGACCAAACCTTGGATGGCTTCGCCCAACCAGCTTTCCAGTAGATCGCTAGGCACCGGTTGGCCCGACCAAGTGATATCCAGGTAGACCCGGCGATTGCCCAGCAGACATTCAATCTCGAAGTGATCGCCCAGTTGCTGAGTGCGCAACTGCTCTAGCAGATACTGGAGTAGCAGCATGATCGACTGGTTGTCCACATGGAGCCAAAGCGGCATTCCCACCATCTGTGTTTGTGGACCGGCATGCTGTTCCAGGTGGTGGATGACGGCGCCGATCAGGTCGGCAGAATAGACATCGCTCATCGGCCAATGGCTGGAGTACAGGTTGCGCATTTCGAGGGTCAAATCCTGAAGGCGCTGGCTGAGGCGGGTGCTTTCCTCAACGATCATCCGTTGAAAGACTTCCCGTTGCTCCTGATTCATGCTGCCGAAATTCATGATGTTTTCTGCCGCCGCCCGCAGATTGGCCAGCGGTTGGCGTAGATCCTCGGTGCGGGTCTTGAGCAGCGAGCGATCCATCTGCTGGGTTACATCACGGAAGGTGATGACGAAGGCCGCACCATGGTCACTGGGCAGCAGGCTCATCCGGCAGTGAAACAAGGCTTCGCCATTCACGGTGGCGCACACAAATTCAGCATCACCGGTAGGCTGGCCATTGCCGCCACTTTTCTGGCGGAAACGCAATAATTGCAAAGTGCTTTCGAGGGGTGCGCGGGTCCACAGATCGTACAGCGAGCGACCCAAGCCCAGTGCTTCACGATTGGGCAGCAGTTTCACCGCCGCTGGATTGTAGAGCAGGAGGCGCGCCTCGCCGTCGCAGACCAACACGCCCTCGGACAGCTCCCGCAATACGGTTTCCAGCCGGGCTTTCTGTTCTTCGATTTCCTGAGTACCGATGGCGGTGGCAGCGACGACCTCGCGCCGCGCCTTGTGCAGCGCCTCGCCCAGTTCCAGCAGCATGGCCGGAAAATCACCCAACCAGTGCTGGCGCGGCAGTTCCAGGGTGTATCCAGGATTGCTGCGGGTGATGATCCGTGCACCACGCGCCAGGGCACCGAGAGGAATGAAGCAATGCCAGTCGAGCATCGCCCAAACTGCTGTGGTCGCACCGACGATGAAAAAGACGGCCAGCATCAGCCAGAGTAAGGTTTGATCGCGCTGACCAGGGTCCGGGATCGTTTGGTAAATCTGCCAGCCCAGCCAGACCAGAGAGGCCAGCGTCAGGACGACCGGAACCAACCACAATAGCCAGAGCTTGGTCCGATAACGCATGATGACTCTCAGCCCGTTCCTGCCAGCAACTCGCGCACGCGCTCCACCACTTCCTGAGTCGAGAAGGGCTTGGTGATATAGTCGTCCGCACCCAGTGCCAACCCTTTTTCCCGCTCGACCTCGCGGCCTTTGGCGGTCAGCATAATGATACGAACGTCTTTCCAATCGGGATTGGCACGAATCGCTTGGCAGACTTCATAGCCGGTCTTACGCGGCATCATCACATCGAGCAAGATCAGATCAGGTTGCTCGGCAGCAAGAGCAGCCAGCGCCGCCTCGCCATCTGCGGCGGTTCGGACCTGAAACCCCGCTTGCTTCATCAGAAATTCCAACGACAAGACAATATTTGGCTCGTCGTCCACCACTAGAATCTTATTCGCCATATCCTCTTTTCCAGATCGACCAGGGCTGTTTTCAGTCCACCATTTCCAAGTTCAGGATTTTTCTGAATCACCACGCGCTACGCCACCCTTGTGCGGTTCCGACGACTGATCGGTTTTCTTCTCAGCATCCTCTTTGGTCGGGCTGGCGCTGGCCTTGGCAACTGCTTCCCAGAATTTTTGCACCATTTCCATCGAATGAAGCTGGGTGGGCAAGAGTGGTTTCAACAAATTGAGGGAGTCGAAGCTGACTACGCCGCGCTGTACGTTATCGCGTAGCGTCTGCAGTACATCGTCATGCAGGGGCTGTAAGTTGGGTAAGCCCAGAAACTCGCGCATTTCCTGGGCGGTCGCTTCAACGCTGACATTGACTTTCATCGAGAGGCTTCCTCATGCATCGGGATCGCGGGTTTCGCCGCCGGTGGGTGGGTATGGAGTGAACAAATTGAATGTTTAAAAGAATAGCAGGAATAGTGTGCTCGGTCTTGCAGTGGGGCGCAGCATAGGCAACTTTCCGCCTATGTTGCGGGATAAGGTCGATCTCTCAGCCACGCTTAGCCGAGATAGTGCCAGATCGGCAGTGCTTGAGATGCACCAACAACAGGGAAACGGCGGCGGGAGTCATGCCGGGAATACGGCTGGCTTGGCCCAGAGTTTGGGGCCGGTGGCGCTCCAGTTTTTCCCGTACTTCCCGCGACAGGCCACGCACTTCGGCATAATCGAGCGCGGGGGGTAGCGCCAGATGTTCCTGACGGCGCTGGCGTTCGATCTCCTCGCGTTGTCGCTCGATATAACCTGAATATTTGGCCTGAATTTCCACCTGTTCGCTGACTTGAGGGTCGGATTCGCCAGGGCCAATCCCTGGCAGGTGCATCAAATTTTCGTAACTTACTTCGGGCCGACGCAACAGCTCGGCCGCCCGGCTTTCCCGCGCCAGCGGTCCCCCGAGCCAGCGCTCGGCATCGGTTGCGGCCAGTTGGTTCGGTCGTACCCAGACCTCGCGCAAGCGCTGATTTTCTCGTTCAATCGCCTCGCGCTTGGTGGTAAAAGCGTGCCAACGTGTGTCGTCCACCAATCCGAGGCGGCGGCCGATGGGTGTCAGGCGTAGATCGGCGTTGTCCTCGCGCAGCAGCAGACGATGCTCGGCGCGACTGGTGAACATCCGGTACGGCTCACTGGTGCCGCGAGTGATCAAATCGTCGATCAGCACGCCGAGATAAGCTTCGTCGCGGCTGGGCCACCACGGTGCCTCGCCACGAGCGAGCAGACCGGCGTTGAGTCCGGCCAGCAGGCCCTGCGCACCAGCTTCCTCGTAACCGGTGGTGCCATTGATCTGGCC
>JACSSB010000328.1 GCA_014879435.1 Phycisphaerales bacterium | reverse complement strand
GTGTGATAGAGGTTGTAACTGTAGTTTGGATCGGCTTTGGCCACATAGCGATCCAAAGCCGTTTCCGCTGCCCAGCCGCCACGATTCAGGACAAATCCCAGCAGGATCAACGATAGGGTATATCGTAAAAATCGATTAGATTCATTGCGCATATCGTTTGATTCCTCTTTATGCCAACTGAAACAAGAAAGCAGGACTCTGCTTATCATTTTCAAAATTAACAATCGCTTAATTATACGAGCATCAAGATGTTCAGCTATCAAGGAATGTATAATATAAGTAACATTACAGCTATCCTTGAAGCTAAAGGAATATCGATTTTGGTGCGATCACCTGTGAAACGTTCCTGCAAGAATGCTCCACGGGTTTCGGGTAGTCAGCGTGGCTCAGCGACCGACCGCGTCTCTAATCACTCGGTGCACATAGGCCATCTTCTCGATAGCAGGCGGAGGCAAAACGAAGGGATAAAGATCCTGCTGCCCCATGCTGCGATTCAGGCTATTGATCGCGAAGGCAAGCGGTAACCAGTGTTCCAGAATGAGCTGAAAATCCGCAATGTTATAAGGGTCGAACTCTGGATTGGAACGCTGCACACTGCCGTCCGGCATCTGGCGCTCCACCTCCATGCCGAAATGCGCGGAGGTCTCCAGCGTATCGGTGATATGCATATAATGCGCCCAGGTCTCAGCCCAATCTTCCCAAGGGTGAGTACTGGCGTAGGTGGTAACGAAGCGATCTTGCCAGTCCGGAGGTGGACCGTTGCGGTAATGCGCGTCGAGCGCTTGTCCATAATCCTGCTGCTCGTCACCGAATAAGGCCCGGAAACTATCCAGCCGGCCACCATCACGAATCAAGACATCCCAATAGTAGTGACCGATCTCGTGGCGAAAGTGACCCACTAAGGTACGGTAGGTTTCATCCATATCCAGACGCATCCGTTCTCGTTTGGCAGGGTCGGCCTCATCGATATTGAGGGTGATGACGCCGCTGGCATGCCCGGTGAGAACGGGCTGATCGGGCGGAGCATCCTCGCTGGAGAGAAAATCGAAGGCGATGCCATGCTCTGGATCATCATCTCGCGTGAGGATAGGCAGCCCCAAACGTACCAAGCCGTAGGCAAGGCGTCGCTTACCACGCTCAATGCGATACCACTTTTGTAGATTGTCTGGACGGTTCAGATTGGGGATCGTGCGGTTTGGGCGACAGGCGCCACACAGGGTTTCATCCAGTTCAGCGGGGACCATCCAATTGCAAACATTGTATTCCGTATAGTTAGCGCATTTGCGATAACGTCGGGTGCTGAGGGGCTGCTGAGGAACGGGGATCTTGGAGCGGCGACCGAAGAAACGAGCGAAGAAACCCGGACGCGGTGGTTTCTCTAGATGTAGCTTCTTTACAGGAGCAATCGGCATCCAAGTCCCATCGGATTGCTCCGTCAGTGCTACTAGGCGTAACTCATCCGGGAGGAATCCCAGAACGGCACCGCATTGGGTACAAACGACGTTTTCAAAATAGACGGACTGACCGCAAGCTTGACAAGCAAAGGTACGCATAGATTGGAGTCTGATTGGCAAATGAATGGTGCGAGTATACAGAATCCGTATCACGTCCCCTGATAAACCACACACTCAGATGGTAGTCGATGCAGCGAGCGCGTCGGGATCGGGCAAGGATTTGGCCAGTTCGATATCGGCGTAAGCCTGTTCTCGATCTTCGGGATCTCCCACGATCTTGGCAATGTGGTCGTAGTGCAGCGCGATCCAAAAGCGTAAAGCGGGCCAGTTGCGCAAGCCGACCGCCACCCGAATCTCTCGGTAACCGGTACGCGCGGCCCGCCGTTCGAGCTCCTCGGTGATCTCCCGGCCTACGCCCCGCCGCTGCCAGCGCGGACGCAAGAACAGATGATCGACATAGAGGGCTTCGGTGGCAGGATAGCCCCGACAAATACTCAGCAATCCTTGAAGTTCGTCATCACCCCGGTTACGGACCAGAAAACACCGCTCATGCGCGGAATGACCGTTGGGCGGCAAGCGATCATGGCGCAGTACGCTCAAGGCTAAATGTTCCAGATCGTGCTCTGGCCCAAGCAACCGAAATACCGTCTGGTTCTCAGCCAGAATGGACGCCACCGTTGGCAAATCGTGTTCACGGGCTTCCACGAACCGGCAATGGCTCGTTTCCCAAATCGAGGCGAGAAGGTTCATGAATCGAAGCAACTCCTGAGTGGATCGGCCAAGCTGCGGGACGCGGATCATTAAAGTTTAGGAAAATCCATTTAGAAAAATCACCTATAACTCGCGGATCACCCGACAGGGATTACCGACCGCCACCACCCGTGCCGGTAGGTCGCGCGTTACCACGCTGCCCGCTCCGATGACGGTATCGGCACCGATCTCGACACCCGGCCCGACGATGGCCCCACCACCGATCCAAACATTTTCTCCAATCCGAATCGATGCGGCACCCTCCACACCGCTGGCACGTTCCGTAGGCTCCAGTGGATGATAGGCGGTATAAAGATGGACTCCAGGGCCAAATTTACAATTTGAGCCTATCTCGACGCGATTACAGTCCAGGATCACGCAGTTGAAATTAAAATAAACTCTCGATCCCAGATAAATGTTGGTGCCGTAATCGCAATAAAAGGGAGGCTCGATCCAGACCTCTTCCCCTACCGCACCGAGCAGTTCCTTCAGGAGGGTATGCCGCATGTCGATATCCAGCGGTGAACTGGTGTTGAAACGTCCGAGTAATACCCGCACTTCTCGCCGAGCCTGGACCAGTTCTGGGTCTGCGGGGTAATACGGTTGGTTGCTAAGCATTTTCTCGCGTTCAGACAGTGGCATGCGTCCTCCGGGATACGTGATCGGATCAAGCGCGAACCTGCGCAAACCTACAGGTCCGCCACGGGTTATCATTAGCGATCAAGGGTCTCTCAGGCAATACTTATCGTGGATAACGTGGATCGAATAAGGGATGACAAATCATCATAGCCTCATTGGAATATTCGACTCTGGAGTGGGCGGGCTGTCGATGCTCCAGCATATTCGTGCCGATTTGCCCGGCGAATCGCTGTTGTACGTTGCAGATTCCGGCCATGCGCCCTATGGCAACAAACCGGGCGATTTCATCGTGCGCCGCTCTTTTGCCATCACTCGGTTTCTGCTGGAACAAGGTGCCAAAGCGGTGGTAGTGGCCTGCAATACTGCCACCGCAGCGGCCATCGCCCAGCTACGCGCCCACTTTTCGATCCCGATCATCGGTATCGAACCCGCGCTCAAGCCGGCGGTAGCTACCACTCGGTCTGGGGTAGTCGGCATCCTAGCTACTGGTAACACCGTTCGTAGCGACAAATTCGCTGCCCTGCTCGACCAGCACGGTCAGCGCGCACGGGTGATCGTGCAGCCCTGCCCTGGCTTGGCCGATTGCGTGGAACAAGGCGATTTGCATGGCCCGCACTGCCAGCTTCTGCTGACACGCTATCTGCAACCCTTGCTAAGCGAGGGTGTCGATACCCTGGTACTGGGTTGCACCCATTACCCCTTTCTGATTCCAGAGATCCAGCGTCTGGCCGGTCCAGCCGTCACCATTCTCGATCCCAGCCCGGCCGTGGCGCGACAGTTGCATCGTCGATTGGAAGCTGCCGGACTACTGACCGAGCATTGTGTGGCCGGTACGGTGGATTACTTCACCAGCGGCCCACTCGAACCAACTGCCGAGGTGATGGCACGCTTGCTAGGGCATTCGCTCAAGCTCGAAATCCTGCCCGAGCACGTTCACCACGACATTCCGCAACCATCGATCCACACGCTGGACGCCGGTTTTGCTCAATCGGCCGTGGGCGGCGCACGACCCATCGCATAAGATCTGTCACCAAAATCCTGAAAAACCGTTGTAGAGGAACTCATCGCCATGCATCAGCCACCCGCTCCCGCCACTGCTGGTGACCGTCCAGACCCCCGACGTTTTCCCTGTGCGCAGTGCGGCGCGTCGCTCGAATATGCCCCCGGCACTGAAGTGCAGCGCTGTAGCTATTGTGGCCATGAAAATCATATCGCTACTCCCGAGGTATCGATTGAAGAACAGGATTTTCGACAAACGCTGCACGCGCTGAGCAACACCGCCAGTGTCGATGAAAATATCTCCATCCATTGCGATTCCTGCGGCGCATCCTACAGTTTCAAAGCCGCCACACATGCCGGGGAATGTCCATTCTGCGGCGCGCCGGTGGTGGCGAAGACCGAGCAATATCGTCAGTTGCGGGTTCAGGCTCTATTACCGTTCAAGATCGAACGCGATCAGGCGCGTACTGCATTTCGCCAGTGGCTCAACAGTCTGTGGTTCGCACCCGGCAAGCTCAAGGATTTCGCCCGCAGCGACACCGGCCTGACCGGTATGTATGTCCCTTACTGGACCTACGACACCGATACCACCACCCATTACCAAGGCGAGCGTGGCGATAATTATCAGGTCCAGGAAAGATACCGCACCATGGAAAATGGCCAGGAGGTCGAGCGTACCCGTCTGGTCACCCGAATTCGCTGGACACCGGTGGCGGGTGTGGTGTCGCGGTTTTTCGATGATGTGCTGGTTCTGGCCAGTCGTTCGCTACCGCGTGCGGTCACCGAGCGACTGGAACCTTGGGATCTGGCCCACCTGACATCGTATCGGGAAGAATATGTCAGCGGATTTTGTAGTGAGATGTATCAAGTGGAACTGGAACCGGGTTTTGAACGCGCCCGTGAGATCATGGCGCCCGTCATCCAGCATGACATTCGGCGCGATATCGGCGGCGACCACCAGCGCGTTCACGCCGCCGATACCCGTTATGACGACATCCATTTCAAACACATTCTGCTGCCGATATGGATGTCGGCCTTCCGTTTTCGTGATCGGGTCTACCGCTTCGTGATCAATGGCCGCACCGGCGAGGTCCAGGGTGAACGGCCTTACAGCCCCTGGAAAATCGCTTTTGCCATCTTGCTGAGTTTGCTATTGGTCGGTGGTGGCATCACAGCCTGGCAGTATTATGAACAAGGAGTGCGCAACCAGCCTTCATTCGAATACCGACCACGGCTTGGCACCCATCTGCCTAGCGACCTTCGAATGTCGGCTTGCGCTTTTCCCGGAACGCGTTCAGACCTTCCTGATAGTCGTGGCTGTCGTACACCGTGCGCCGCAACCCCTGCATCCGCTCGAACAACTCCGGCGTGATGGCGTGCGCACTGGCCAACAGCCGTAATTCTTCCTTCATCACCGCAATGCTCAACGGCGAGTTGGCCACCATTTGCTTGGCGAGTCCGTAGACGAAGGGTTCGATTTCCTCCGCCGACTTGATGTGATTGATGATGCCAAGGTTCAGGGCCTGCGACGCGGGGATCGGCTGCGCGGTAAACAGCATTTCCTTAGCCACCGGCAGTGGGATCATGTTCATTAGCGTCAGCAAGCCGCCCAAATTGTAGGGCACACCCAGCTTAGCCGGAGTGATGGCAAAGGTCGCCTCAGGAGTAGCGATCAGCAAGTCGCAGGCCATCGCCACTTCGCAACCGCCACCCCATACTCCGCCTTCGATCAGGGCGATAACCGGCGCTGGAAATTCCTGGATGGCCCGGACCAAAACCCGCAGCGAATCACTCCAACCCAGCGGGTCGCGGCCACGGTTGGGTAGTTCACTAACGTCATGACCTGCGGACCAAACCTTCACTCCGGCGGGAGCACGCAATATGACGGCCCGCAAGTGCCGCGTTTGGAAAGCTTTCAAGGCAGTCGTGATTTCACCAATCAGGGCTTCGCTGAGTGCGTTGCGCTTTTGTGCGTGGTTCATCATGATTGTGCCAATCGTGTCGTGGGATTCGGTTAAAACAAGCGACATGCAGAATTCCTCAGCAGTATTGAGATTGGTGATGAGTGACTGACACAGTCTGGCAATCGATCCAGATTTGGGTACTGATCAATCCTAGGGATCTCTCATCCTATAACCATTCGGCTCGTTTGAAACGGATGTACAAGATCCCGCAGATTATGGCAATCGCCAGCAATGCAACAGGATAGCCATAAACCCACTTCAATTCGGGCATGACCTCAAAATTCATGCCCCATATCCCCGCCAAGGTGGTGGCCATGGCAAAGATTCCGGCCCAGGCGGCCAAGCGTTTGCTCACTTCGCTCTGATCGATCGTCACCATCGATAAATTCACTTGTATCGCGACACTGATCGCATCCCGGATCGCATCGATGGAAGCGTTGATACGCGCAAGATGATCGTGTACATCGCGGAAGTATTCCTGAGTATTATCACAAACTTGCGGCACCCAACCGCCATGAAGTTTAGCCACCGCTTCTAGTAGGGGCGCCACCACATGTTTAAGCACGGTCACTTTGCCTTTTAATTCATATAAGCGCTCGATATTGGAGCGAGCTGAACCCTTGACGAAGATTTCATCCTCAATCGTCTCCAGCTCCGACTCCAGCGCTTCGACCAAGGGAAAATAGCGATCAACCACGGTGTCCATCAGTGCGTACAGCACGAAACCTGCACCTTGTTGCAACAGGTGCGGCTCGCGCTCGCAACGTTCGCGAACACTGCGAAAATTTTGCTCGCTATGATTGCGCACCGACAGTACGTAATTTTTTCCCACGAAGACGGCCATCTCGCCAACACTCAGTTCCCCGTTCACCATTTCCACCGGTTTCATGACGGTAAACAATGACTCGTCGTACTCTTCGATTTTTGGCCGCTGATGTCCATGGTGCGCATCCTCAATCGCCAGCTCGTGCAGACCGAACTCAAGCCGCATTTCTTCAAGCTCGGCATGCTCCGCATCCTTCAGCGCCACCCAGACCAAGCAGTCCGAGCGGCAGACGTAATCGCTGATTTCTACAATCGAAATGTCGCGAAGCTTTCTTCCTTCCTGATAAACCGTGCAAGTCACAAGCATTGTCAATAATTCCCAAAGCACAATGGAATGGTTCCGTGAAAACACCTACATCATCGGTGCGAAGCATTGACTACAAACAAGACCCGGTTTGAGCACATCGACGCGCAACTCGCCGAAAATACTCCATCAGTGATCTTCGGTACACTGGCCTATTCCATTTTGCGCAGCTTCGGGCATCAATCCACGCATTGGAGCAATTTGTGCATTGATATAGTCACTGCCGACAGACGGAATCGGAGGTATGAGTGCAGCGGCTTATGGCGAAAAATGGCGTGGATTGGAAAATCCTCGGCACGATTATTTGAACCGCAAATTCATCATTTAACTCATTAATTTAACGAGGAAATTAATTGTGGATCTCTTGTCTTTCGATGCTGAGCCGCTGTATTTCGACAATCCACCTTCCAAGGAAGTCGTACAGTTACTGCAACAAGCCACCGAAGATTACCGTGACGAAAAATCCGAGGCAGATTTGCAACGGGCTTATCAGTTGGCTCCAGAAAATCTGATGGTCCTAGTTTTCTGGTTTCGCTATTTATTTTATCGGCAGCGCTTTGCCGAGGCATTGGAGATCAGCCAGAACGCCCGTGAAGTCGTGCGTAAGCAACTCGGATTACCTCAAGATTGGCGCAGTCTCGACGAGGCACAGCTCGCCGAAGGCCATGAAAACAATATGGTGCTGGTCCGATTCTATTTGCTCTGCCTGAAGGGCGAAGCTTATTTGTATGCGCGACTGGGCGAAGTGGAAAAAGGCATTCCTTTGCTCGAAAAGGTCGCCGCCCTGGATTCCAACGACGACCTCAAAGCCACGGACTTGCTAGCGGTACTGCTTCGGCAAAGGTGAATAAGTATGATTACTCACTGGGTCTCATCTCGCGGAAAGATGCTTGCTGCCCCGAGTTCCTTTATTCACTTATAAAACATAAGACTAGAGCCTCACTCCGATGATTCACCTCCCCACTTTCGATGATGTTGCGGCCGCCTCAGAACGGATCAAAGGCTACGCCCATAAAACACCCGTGATGACCTCGCGCACGGTCGATGAAGCGTTTGATGCCAAGGTCTTCTTCAAATGCGAAAACCTGCAGCGTATGGGCGCCTTCAAATTCCGTGGCGGATTCAACGCCCTCTCCAAGTTCAGTCCTGAGCAGCGTAAGGCCGGTGTCGTCGCCTTCTCTTCTGGCAACCATGCACAAGCCATTGCGCTGTCGGCCAAGCTCTTGGGCATTCCCGCAACCATCGTTATGCCGCACGATGCGCCAGTAGCCAAGGTGGCGGCTACCAAGGGTTACGGCGGCAATGTAGTGATCTATGACCGTTATACGGAAGACCGCGAACAGATTGGCCGTGATCTGGCAGAAAAGCACGGTTTGACCCTGATCCCTCCATACGATCATCCAGATGTGCTCTGCGGCCAAGGCACGGCGGCCAAGGAACTGTTCGAGGAAGTCGGCTCTCTGGATGCCTTCTTCGTGCCGCTGGGTGGCGGTGGCCTACTTTCTGGCAGCGCCCTGGCCACCAGAGCGTTGGCACCAGACTGCCTGCTGTATGGCGTTGAACCGGAAGCGGGTAATGATGGTCAGCGTTCGTTCCGTACCGGCAGCATCGTGCATATCGACACGCCCAAGACTATTGCCGATGGTGCACAGACGCAGCACTTGGGTAACGTGACTTTCCCCATCATCCAGCGCAACGTCAACGACATCCTGACCGCATCGGATGCCGAACTCATCGATTGCATGGCATTCATGGCAACCCGCATGAAGCTGGTCGTTGAACCTACGGGCTGCTTGGGATTTGCTGCCGCTCGGCAAATGAAGGAGAAGTTGAAAGGCAAACGCATCGGCGTGCTTGTAAGCGGTGGCAACGT
>JACSSB010000294.1 GCA_014879435.1 Phycisphaerales bacterium | reverse complement strand
TGATCGAGCATGACTATGCGCTCCATCGTCATTCCCGCGAATACGGGAATCCAGTCGCTTCGATGTCTATCTGGATCTCCGCCTGTGCGGGGATAACGGCAAAAATCTAGATCCCCGCTTACGCGGGGATGACGGCAAACACAACTCATTAAGAAGTAATCGTCATTCCCGCGAAAGCGGGAATCCAGTAGTTTCTCTGTCTACCTGGATCCCCGCTTGCGCGGGGATGACAGCAAAGGCAGCGCATTAAAGAGTGGGTAATCGTCATTCTCGCGAATACGGGAATCCTGTCGCTTCGATATCTACCTGGATCCCCGCTTTCGCGGGGATGACGACAAAAATAGCCGTCATTCCCGCGAAAGCGGGAATCCAGTGTCTTCGATATCCACCAAGATTCACGCCTGTGCCTAATGCGCCGATCCTCAAAGCTCCAGGTAATCCAGAATACCTTCCGCCGCTTCCCGGCCCTCGAAGATCGCGGTCACCACCAGATCGGAGCCACGCACCATATCGCCACCCGCGAACACCTTGGGATGGCTGGTCTGGAACTTGTACTCGTGGGTTGATCCGGCACAAACTCGACCGCGTTCATCCACAGCGATGCCAAACTCGGCGAACCAGGGCGCTGGATTGGGCTGAAAGCCAAAGGCGATAATCACCCGATCGGCGGGGATGATTTCCTCCGAATCCGGCACGACTTCCGGAGCGCGTCGCCCGCGGGCATCGGGCGCACCGAGCCGGGTAGCACAGACTTTGACACCTTCCACCCGTCCGTTACCGACAATCTCAAGCGGCTGCCGATTCCACAAAAAGCGGACTCCTTCCTCCTTGGCATTGGCCACTTCGCGGCGCGAGCCGGGCATGTTGACCTCGTCACGACGGTAGGCACAGCTCACGCTGGCGGCGCCCTGACGAATGGCGGTGCGGTTGCAGTCCATCGCCGTGTCGCCACCACCCAGTACCACGACCCGTTGTCCCTGCATATCGACGAACTCGCTGGCGTCTCGTTCCAGACCCAGCAGGCGGTTGACGTTGGAGATCAGATACGGCAGAGCCTCATACACGCCGGGCAGATCCTCGCCGGGAAAGCCGCCTTTCATGAAGCTATAAGTCCCCATGCCGAGAAACACCGCGTCGTACTGATCCAACAATGATTGGAAGGCGATATCCCGACCGACTTCGACGCCAAGGCGGAATTCAATGCCCATGCCCTCCATGATCTCGCGTCGGGTTTGCACCACTTCTTTTTCTAGCTTGAACGGGGGGATACCGAAAGTCAGCAAGCCCCCAATCTGAGGATGGCGGTCAAACACCACCGCTTTGACCCCGTTGCGCGCCAGGATATCGGCACAGCCCAGGCCAGCGGGCCCAGCACCGACGATGGCCACCCGCTTACCGGTGGGTATTACCGCAGAGAGATCGGGACGCCAGCCTGCCTTGATCGCTTCGTCGCTGATGTATTTCTCGATGGCGCCGATGGTGACCGCGCCGAAACCATCATTCAAAGTGCAATCGCCTTCGCATAGCCGATCCTGCGGGCAGACTCGACCGCATACTTCGGGCAGCGAGTTGGTGCGGTGCGAAAGTTCGGCGGCTTCAAACAGATGGCCTTCGGTCACCAGTTGCAACCAATTGGGAATGTAATTGTGAACCGGGCACTTCCACTCGCAATAGGGATTGCCGCAATGCAGGCAGCGCCCGGCCTGGATCGCGGCGGACTGGGGGTTGAATTGCCCGTAGATTTCCCCGAACTCGACCACCCGTTCGCGGGCAGGTTTCTTGTGCGGGTCCTGACGGGGCACATCGATGAACTGCAGGGGCTTGGCTTTCGACATCGGCAGATCCAAGACAAAGAAAAAAGGGGCGAGATGCCTGGATAGGCCCGAACTTTTGGTATTCCAAGATCGGGGTCCAGGCGGTATCCCAGAGTATTTTCAAGCGGCCTCGCGCAATGTCTCCAGCAGCGATTCCAGATCGGCGGCTTTCGGCTTCACTAGCCAAGTGCGGCTGGCGTAGTAGCGGAAGTCGTCAAGGAAGGCCTGACCCCAGACACTGCCAGTTTCGGCGACGTAGTCCTCGATCAGTGCCAGCAGATAATTACGCTGCGGCTCCATGTTTTCAGTAGCGATGCGGTGGATGTCGATCAGTTCGTGGTTGTAGCGATCCACGAAGGCGTTGTGCTCGTCCAGCACGAAGGCGAAGCCACCGGTCATGCCTGCGCCGAAGTTGACGCCGGTTTCGCCTAGCACCACCACCACGCCACCGGTCATGTATTCGCAGCCGTGATCGCCGACGCCTTCTACTATCGCCAGTGCGCCGGAGTTGCGTACCGCGAAGCGCTCACCCGCAGTCCCAGCGGCGTACAGCGTGCCGCCAGTGGCGCCGTATAGGCAGGTATTACCGATAATCGGCGTGCGATGACCTTCGAAACGGCTAGCAGACGGTGGATAGATCACCAGCTTGCCGCCCGCCATACCCTTACCCACATAGTCGTTGGCGTCGCCTTCCAGATAGAGGTGCAGACCACCGGCATTCCAGACCCCAAAGCTCTGGCCCGCAGTGCCGCTTAAGCGCAGCTTGAGCGGTGCGCTCTCCATGTCCAGATTGCCGTGGCGCCGCGCGATCTCACCCGATAGCCGCGCCCCGATGGAGCGGTTGATATTCCGAAGCGCGTAGCTGAATTCGCCACCGGTCTTAGCGGTAATCGCGGGCAGGCAGTCGCGTACCATCTGCTCGGCCAGTTCGCCGCGATCAAAAGGCGTGTTATGCGGCACCTGACAAAAGCGGGGCTGATCTTCCGCCAGACCGGTGTCGGCCAAGATTGGGGCCAGATCCAGGCCGCGATGCTTGGCGGTGGTGCCGGGCAGGATATCCAGCAGATCGGCGCGACCGATCAGATCCTCGAAACGGCGCACACCCAGATGGGCCATCAGCTCCCGGACTTCCTGGGCGATGAACTTGAAGTAGTTCGCCACCTTATCGGCGGTACCGCGATAGTGATCGAGGCGCAGCACCTTATTCTGGGTTGCTATACCGGTGGCGCAGTTGTTGAGATGGCAGATCCGCAGATATTTGCAGCCCAAGGCCACCATCGGGCCGGTGCCGAAACCGAAGCTCTCGGCACCAAGAAGCGCGGCTTTGATCACGTCAAGACCAGTTTTCATGCCGCCGTCGGCTTGCAGCCGTATCTTGTCGCGCAGGTTATTGCGACGCAGGGTCTGATGAGTTTCGGTCAAGCCCAGTTCCCAAGGGCCGCCTGCGTATTTGACCGAGGTCAGCGGCGAGGCACCGGTACCCCCGTCGTAACCGGAGATGGTGATCAGATCGGCGTAGGCTTTGGCCACCCCAGTAGCGATGGTGCCTACCCCGGCTTCGGCTACCAGTTTGACCGAGACCAGCGCCTGAGGATTGATCTGCTTGAGATCGAAGATCAGTTGTGCCAGATCTTCAATCGAGTAGATGTCGTGGTGCGGTGGTGGTGAGATCAGCGCCACGCCGGGACGGGAATAGCGCAGCCGGGCGATGGTGGCATCGACCTTATCACCCGGCAACTGACCGCCCTCGCCAGGCTTGGCACCCTGCGCAACCTTGATTTGCAGCACCTCGGCATTGACCAGATAGGCGGGCGTGACGCCGAAACGGCCGGAAGCCACCTGTTTGATCTTCGACATTTTGAGGGTACCGTAGCGGCTCGGATCTTCACCGCCCTCACCGGAATTGGAACGACCCCCCAGACGGTTCATGGCTTCGGCCAGGGTTTCGTGCGCCTCTGGCGACAGCGCCCCCAGCGACATGCCTGCCGAGTCAAAGCGCGGCAAAATGGCCTCAATCGGCTCAACCTCGTCCAGCGGAATCGGTTGGGCGACCGGCTTCAGTTGCAGCAGATCGCGCAGGGTGGTGACCGGCCGCTCGTTCACCAAGCGGGCAAAAGTCTGATAATCGGCGTAATTGCCGCTGGCCACCGCTTGCTGCAACGCTTGCACCACATCCGGGTTGTAGGCGTGGTATTCACCGCCGTGCATGTACTTGAGCAGGCCGCCCGCCTCAATGGGCCGCCGTTGCAGCCAAGCGACTCGTGCTAGCTCAGCCTGTTCCGCTTCCAACTCGGCAAAGCCCGCGCCCTGAATCCGACTCACGGTATCCTTGAAGCACAGATCTACCACCTCATCGCGCAGCCCGACGATCTCGAACAATTGCGCGCCGCGATAGCTGTTGATGGTGGAAATACCCATCTTGGAAATGATCTTGTATAGGCCCTTGTTGATCCCCTTGCGATAGTTTTCCATCACGCTCAGGTCATCCTTATTGGGGATCGCGCCACTACGTGACAGATCGCGCAGCAGATCGTAGGCCAGATAAGGATGGATCAGAGTGGCACCGTAGCCGATCAGCGCCGCGATGTGATGCGGGTCGCGCGCGGTGGCGGTATGGATCAGCAGATTGATATCGCAGCGCAAGCCCTCACGCACCAGTCGATGGTGGATCGCGCCAGTGGCGAGCAGAGCATGAATCGGCAGTCGGTCGCGGGCGATAGCCTGATCGGACAATACCAGCAGCACCACGCCCTCGCGCGCTGCCGCCACCGCCTCAGTGCTGATGCGTTCGATGGCGGTCTGGAGCCCTTCGCCAACCGGATAGTTCAGATCGATGATCCGGTGCGGATAGTGGCCATCGGGATTATTCAGCAGCGCCTGATAGCGGCCTTCGGTCAGCACCGGCGTATTGGCGGTCAGGCGCGGCGCGTAGCTGGGGCTTTCCTCGAACAGGTTGCACTCGGCGCCCAAACAGGTTTCCAGCGACATCACCACCGCCTCGCGTAGCGGATCGATGGGCGGGTTGGTGACCTGAGCAAATTGCTGGCGGAAGTAGTCGTACAGCGAGCGCGGGCGCGTGGACAATACCGCAAAAGGGGTATCGTCGCCCATTGAGCCAACCGCTTCCTGGCTGGCTTCGGCCAACACCCGCAACACTTGGTCGCGTTCTTCAAGGCTTACCCCGAAGAGCTTTTGATAGGTGTTGAGCTTTTCCGGTGTCAAGATTTCTGGCTCGGGTTCGTCTCGATACAGCGAACGCAGCCGCTGGACGTTGCCGCGTAGCCAGCGCCGATAGGGGTGACGGCTCTTGAGATCGTTGTCGATGTCAGTCGGAGTTAGTAACCGGCCGGTTTCTACATCGACCGCCAGCATTTCGCCGGGCTTCATCCGACCTTTAGCTAGCACCTGTTCGGGGGCGTAGTCGTATACCCCGATTTCGGAGGCGATGGTGATGTGCCGATCTTCGGTGATGACGTAACGAGCCGGGCGCAAGCCATTGCGATCCAGCACGCAACCGGCATAGCGGCCGTCAGTGAGCACGATACCCGCTGGGCCGTCCCACGGCTCCAGATGCATTGAGTTGTATTCATAGAAGGCGCGCAAATCCGGGTCCATGTGCTCGATGTTCTGCCAAGCAGGCGGGATCAGCAGACGCATGGCGCGGAACAGATCCATGCCACCCATCACCAGCACTTCCAGCATGTTATCCAGTGAGCTGGAGTCGGAGCCGGTCATATTCACCAAGGGCCGAATATCGGCCATATCCGGCAAGAGCGGCGAGGAGAAGGTATAGCTGCGCGCTTCGGCCCAGTTGCGGTTACCGCGAATGGTGTTGATCTCGCCGTTATGGGCCAGGAAGCGAAACGGTTGCGCCAGTTCCCAACGTGGCAGGGTATTGGTGGAAAAACGCTGATGGAACAGGCAGATTGCGGATTCCAGCCGCTCATCGTGCAGATCGGGATAAAACACCGGCAGATTGGCTGGCATCACCAAGCCTTTGTAGCTGATCAGTCGACCCGACAACGACGACACGTAGTAGACCAAGTCGCGGGCGCGAATGCGTTGGTTGACCTGACGACGGGCGACGAACAATAGGCGCTCGAAGGCTTCCGGCAACATTCCAGCCGGTGGGTTGACGAAGATCTGGGCGATCTCGGGTAGGGTGTGGCGCGATTCCTCGCCACAGGCATCGGGATTGACCGGCACCGTGCGCCAGCCAGCGACACTCAGTCCTTGCCGTTCCAACTCCGCTTGCAGGTCGGCACGAGCCGCTACGGCCAGGGCTGGGTCGCGATTGAGGAAGACCATGCCCACGCCATAATGCGCATCCAGTTTGATCCCGGCAGCGGCGGCGACCTGCCGCAGGAAAGCATCCGGTTTCTGCATCAGCAGGCCGCAACCGTCGCCGGATTTACCGTCAGCGGCGATGGCACCACGATGCGTCAGTCGAGCCAGGGCGTTGATGGAGGTCTGTACCAACCAGTGGCTCGACCGGTTGTCCATTTGTGCGATCAGTCCGAAACCGCAACTGTCTCGCTCGAATTCAGGGCAATACAAGCCCTGCGGGGAGAGGGGCACACGCATTGATCACTCCGCATGAGTCAAACAGATAAGGCCGGATGGTCCGGAGAGTTCCAAGCGGGGCGCGGAGGACGCGCGTCGGTTGGATTATGGTGCGTCTGGATACGGGGTTCCGGACGGTGGGCGCGTGGTTACGCCCTTATGATTTGGGTCAAGCTAGGTCGCGTTGCAAGTATACCGTCGGATCGGTGAAACGAGCAAACATACCGAGCAATTACCCTTTGAATTTTTAGTGTTTTATCAGAAAGGCGTGGGTATGGTGCATGGCTGAGGGGGATCGATCTGGATGGTGGCTGGCCACGCTGACGGGTAAGTATCGGATATTGTATCGGAGTAGTGGTGCGCATCTTCCAGAAAGACCCCATTCTTACTGAATGATACTGTCCTAAAATAGCCCTGACATAATAACCATTTCCGGACGCGATCCTGCGTCCTCTTCCTCGCCTAGGGAGTCCAGCATGACGACTATTCGCCAAGAAGATTTTATTCAAAGTATCGCCAGTGCCTTTCAATACATCAGCTACTACCATCCTGTGGATTACATCCAAGCCTTGGCAGCGGCCTACGAGCGGGAGGAAAGCCCAGCAGCTAAAGACGCCATTGCCCAAATTTTAATCAACTCGCGGATGTGCGCCGAAGGCCACCGCCCCATTTGTCAGGATACCGGCATTGCGTTGGTATTCCTGAAAGTGGGCATGGGGGTGCAGTGGGACGCCACGATGTCAGTACAAGAGATGGTGGACGAAGGCGTGCGGCGTGCCTATCTCGATCCCGATAACAAGCTGCGCGCTTCAGTACTGCGCGATCCAGCCGGCAAACGCCAGAATACCAAGGACAATACCCCGGCAGTGGTGCATTACGAGATCGTTTCCGGCGATCATCTGGAAGTGATCTGCGCCGCCAAGGGTGGTGGTTCGGAGGCGAAATCCAAGTTCGCCATGCTGAATCCATCCGACGATCTGGTGGATTGGGTGCTAAAGACAGTGCCGCTCATGGGTGCTGGTTGGTGTCCACCCGGTATTCTCGGTGTCGGCATTGGGGGCACGCCGGAAAAAGCATTTTTGCTAGCCAAGGAATCGCTGATGGCACCGGTCGATATCCAGGATCTGATCGCCCGTGGCCCGAAGAATCGCGCCGAGGAACTGCGCATCGAATTATATGAGAAGGTCAACGCCCTCGGTATTGGTGCGCAGGGACTGGGTGGTTTGACCACCGTGTTGGACGTGAAAGTACTGGATTATCCAACTCACGCTGCCAATCTACCGATCGCATTGATACCGAACTGCGCCGCGACCCGTCATGTCCATTTCCATCTTGATGGCACTGGTCTGGCTCAACTGGAGCCACCGAACCTAGACGATTGGCCGAAGCTGACCTACGCTCCACATAATGCACGTCGCGTCGATCTGGCCGCCGTGACCCGCGAGGAGGTAGCGAGCTGGAAGCCAGGCGAGGTCTTGTTGCTGAACGGCAAGTTGTTGACTGGCCGCGATGCTGCCCACAAGCGGATGACCGACATGCTCAATCGGGGCGAGAAATTGCCGGTCGATTTCACCAATCGTTTCATTTACTACGTTGGCCCGGTCGATCCGGTGCGCGACGAGGTGGTCGGCCCCGCTGGCCCCACCACGGCGACCCGCATGGACAAATTCACCCGCCAGATGCTGGAACAGACCGGTTTACTGGGTATGGTGGGCAAAGCCGAACGCGGTCCAGTGGCCATCGACGCGATCAGGGATAACCAAGCGGTGTATTTGATGGCAGTGGGTGGTGCGGCCTATTTGGTATCCAAGGCGATCAAGGCGGCCAAGGTACTGGCCTTTGAAGATTTGGGCATGGAAGCAATCTATGAATTCGAGGTCAAAGATATGCCAGTAACGGTGGCAGTGGACTCGAAAGGCAGTAGCGTCCACAAGACCGGTCCAAAGGAATGGCAGGCGAAGATTGGCAAGATTCCGGTGGTCGAAGCCTGAATTTGAAGTGGCGGACAGAAGTGGCAAGAGCACTTTCTGTCCGCACAGTTTGCCAGGAGAAGAATGATGATTAAAAAAGTCCTTATCACGAAGAGGGTATGCGATGTTTTTACAACAGCTTTACGATGTTCTTTTGTCGGTGAATAAAGGGAAAAAAACAGGTAAAATTTATATATATGTTAAAGATGGACTCTCTAAGCGCAATGGAATTATTTTAGTTGATCAAGGAGAGATTTTGAGTATTAGTTATTCTAATAGTACAAGTATGTTTGCTCTTGAGAAAATGCTTTCTTTAGAAGTTAAGGAAGTTATTTTTATGCCACTTTCCGGTGGTGATAGTAATAAAGACCCCGATGCTCCCTCTATCCTAAGTATTTTAGATATTTTGAAATCATTTTCTAATACCGCTGTTCCAAATGCTATTGATCCACGCGAAATGCAAGAAGAAGTAGAAGCATTACTTAAGATAATTGGTTCTTCGAGGATTGATGTGGAGCCGAGCGGGAAGTGTATCGTTTAAGTTGCATTCAATTTTTGATT
>JACSSB010000206.1 GCA_014879435.1 Phycisphaerales bacterium | reverse complement strand
CTACGACCCGATCCAACTTATCGCCGCCAACTGAAGGGTTTTTGGAGTTCATTACTTTTCAGTCCTGATCGGTTTTTGGTGGAGAGAGATCTTGTCTCCTACCCACGTCGGTCAAGATGGTGTGATAAAAGATTGAGAAAGCAGCGATAAGCCGATATGTACTTATTTGGCAGTCAGGCTTTGCCATTCTTCCTTGGTGATAGGGGAATCATAGGGTTTATCCTTATTCTGCTGGTGAGCCACGCTGAAAAAGCTTTTTATCGATTCCTCGACATTATTCTCCGTATTACCCTTCGTTACCGCAGTAACCATGCCAGGATGTGCCTTGGCCTCTTCCATGCTCACCATGCCATCTTGGTTGGTATCAACCTCTTCGAAAGGAGGAAGATTACCATCTCCTTTGTTCCATTGCGCCAGCGCAACACCAGCTCCCAACAACAAGGCCAGGCTACTTACAGTAATCAGTGTATTTTTCATAAATCCTATCTCCTATTTTAAAAATATCTGATAAAACAATTCAGTAGAAAAATTTCTCGGTATTTAATTTAAGTGAAATCTTCGCGTTGTGCCACCTGATTTAAACATTGTCAGTGGATCGTCACTCGTTCGAAATAGTGGGATGAGATCGACCAAATATATCACAGTGCTTCGCCAGAACTGTGACCGTCATTACTTCCAGTCTGCGGCTAGGCTTTCTACTCTAAAAAAAGTAGGGTAACTTACACGAGACCTTGTTTTCAACGCAAAGCATGGTTAGTAGTAGTCCGGTTTCGAGGGTGTTCTATCTCAGAAAAGTGATAGTTATATGGTGTTCGGCAACATCCTTGTTAAGTACGGATAAATTTCTATTTAGATCGAAGCTCACAAAAATATTTTTATATAAATTAATTGGATAAAAGAGAGTGACGCTTCGCCTCATCTTTAGAAGTCCTTAGGAGATTTCATGAAGCTACGTTTAATAATGCCTGTTCTCTTCCTGCTGGGGATGATGACAGCGATACCCATCTCGGCTCAGGACATCTATGGGCCAACCCAGCGCGGCGAGGATCTGTGGAGTGTTGCCAAGCAGATCTATCCTGATCAGGATGTGAGTCGCGATCAAGTCATGCTGGCTGTGCTCAAAGCCAATCCCGAGGCGTTCTATGCGCCTTGTAATGTGAGCTCGCCATTGAAGGCGGGTGTGCGGTTGCAAATTCCCTCGCTGGCCGAGGTGAAGGCCCTCAGCCGTGCGGATGCTCTGCAGGAATTTGAAGGGCAGTTGCGGCAATGGGAAGCACATCGACAATCGGGCCAAGCGCTGGCTTGTCCTCCGGCAACCTCGGTGACCACGAGCACTGCAGCGCAGTCCTCAAGCCCGGCTGCGGAAACGGCCACCTCGCCTGTTTCCACAGCCGTCACGACTGCTGCAGAAACGGTTTCCAGCGCATCGAAGCAAGCGACGGCAGCCATCATGCATGTGCCAGATCAAAAGATCCTGCATGGTCTGGAATGGGTCGGTATCCCGATTCTGGTACTGCTCCTCGTGGGTATTGTCCTTTGGAAATACCGGCGTCCATCCCCATCCCCAGTCGCTGCTTCATCCTCAACCGCTGAGTCCGCCAAAGGCCGGGTCGATTATGCCAAGATGGCGGTAGAGGATACCCTCGCTAAATTAAATACCGACCGTACCAAAGGACTTAGCGCCGCAGAAGCTGCCAAGCGCTTGCAGGAGATCGGACCGAATGCGCTGGAGGAAAAGCACGTCACCCTGTTTGAACGTATTTTGCCCTACTTCTGGGGGCCGATTCCGTGGATGATCGAGGCGGCGGCGCTGCTTTCGTTGCTGACCAAGGACTGGAATGATTTTATAGTGATCAGTGCGTTGCTACTGTTCAACGCTTTCATTAGTTTCCGCGAGGAAGCCAGCGCATCGAATGCTCTGGCCGCGCTCAAGGGGCAACTGGCCTTGAAGGCTCGTGCCTTGCGTGATGGCCAGTGGCAAGAAATCGAAGCTCGCGAACTGGTACCGGGCGATATGATCCGCATTCGCCTAGGGGATGTGATTCCCGCCGATGCCAAGCTGATCGACGGTGACTATCTGAGCGTAGATCAGGCGGCCCTGACCGGTGAATCGTTGCCGGTGAGTAAGAAAGTGGGCGATCTGGCTTTTTCCGGCGCTGCCGCTAAACAAGGCGAAATGCTGGCGGTGGTAACCGAGACCGGTGATCGCACCTTCTTTGGTCGTACCGCCAAGCTGGTGGAATCGGCTGGTGCCAAATCGCATTTGCAGGAATCCGTGCTGCAGATCGGTAATTTCCTGATTTTCTCAGCACTGGCGCTGATCGTAGTGCTAGCGGCGGTGGAGCTGTACTGGGGAACTTCATTTCTCCATCTGCTCAAGTTGGCGCTGATCTTGTTGGTGGCGTCGATTCCGGTGGCTATGCCGGCGGTATTGTCGGTGACCATGGCCTTGGGCGCCTTGAAGCTTTCCAAGCTCAAAGCCATCGTCTCGCGTATGGAGGCCATTGAGGAAATGGCGGGTGTCGATATCCTCTGCTCGGATAAGACCGGTACCCTGACTCAGAACAAGCTGACCCTGGGTGATCCGAATCCCTTTGGTGTCACCGCGCAGGAATTGATTCTTGCTGGAGCACTGGCTTCCAAAGCGGAAAATCATGATGCCATTGATCTGGCGGTGATCGGCGGTTTGGCAAACGCGGATGATCTGAAGTCGTATCAGCAGTTGAAGTTCACGCCGTTCGATCCGGTGAGCAAACGCACTGAAGCAACGGTCAAGGGTCCCGATGGCAAGACTTTCAAGACTACCAAGGGTGCGCCGCAGGTAGTGATGGAGCTGTGTCAGGTCGATCATGAAACCCAGGACAAAGCAGATCAGCTCGTAGACCAGTTCGCTACCAAGGGCTTCCGCACCTTGGGTGTGGCCCGTGCTGGTGAAGATGGCAAGTGGGTATTTCTCGGTATCCTGCCACTGTTTGATCCACCTCGCGAGGATTCTGCCGCCACTATCGCCGAAGCGGGTCGTTATGGCATCTCAGTAAAAATGGTGACTGGCGACAATATCGCCATTGCTCGGGAGATTTCCGGCCAGTTAGGTATCGGCACCAATATCCGTAATACCGACGCTTTGTTCGGCGATGATGTGACACACGGGAAATTGCCGCCTGCGGCTGTGCATCAGATCGAAGAGGCCGATGGCTTTGCCCAGGTCTTTCCAGAGCACAAATACGGCATCGTTAAAGCCCTGCAACAGGGTGGCCACATCGTGGCAATGACTGGTGATGGCGTCAACGACGCGCCAGCACTCAAGCAAGCCGATGTCGGTATTGCGGTTTCCGGCGCCACCGATGCCGCCCGAGCCGCCGCCGCGTTGGTACTAACCGCACCGGGTTTGTCGGTGATCACCCGAGCGGTGGAGGAGTCACGGCGCATCTTTGAGCGGATGATGAGCTACATCATCTATCGCATTGCCATGAGTATCGACATTATGGTGTTTGTGGTACTGGCCAGTATCGTGTTCGGCTTTTTCCCGCTGACTGCGATCATGCTGGTGGCGTTGGCCTTGCTCGATGACGTGCCGATCATGACCATTGCCTACGACAACACCGATCCAGACCCGAGCCCCGTGCGCTGGAATCGGGAGCGCACCTTCATGGTGTCGATTACCCTGGGCGTCATGGCAGTGATTCAAAGCTTTGGTCTGTTGACCCTGGGCATGAAGGTGCTGCATCTGGATTCCGCCCATTTACAATCCATGCTGTTCCTGCAACTGCTGGTCGGCGGGCATTTGCTGCTGTTGCTGACCCGCACCAAGAAGGCATTCTGGGCACCGCCACACCCGTCCTGGCAGTTGTTGAGCGCAGTGGTGGGCACACAAATCCTGGCGGTACTGATGTGCGGATTCGGTTGGCTGGTGCCTACACTGCCCTGGTATTTGATCGGTTGGGTCTGGGTGTACAACCTGATCTGGATGGTCGTACAGGACGGTGTCAAGCTAGGGGTGTACTGGTTGGTCGAACGGCGGAGTCAGCATCGTCAGGTTTTTGCGGATCACGCCGGAAAATTCCTTGATCACGCCAATCGCTCGGCGCATTCGGTATCCGAATGAACGGGTACGACTGAACCTGGATATGCTCCGTTGCTATAGTCACTCTCTATTGGGTTGTGGAAGTGAAGCGCCTTGCACTTCATCGTCATTCCCGCGAATGCGGGAATCCAGTAGCTACGATGACCATCTGGATCCCCGCTTACGCGGGGATGACGGCAAACACAATTTATTGAAGAGCACTATGGGAGTACCGAGAGTTGTATCCGATTCCTCCGTCACCAACCCTGCATTGTTTGCGACAACAAGATGGAGACGGAGGGATTTTTGGCGCCAAGCGCCTTGCAGGGAGCTGTGAGCGATCCACGATAGCTTATTTTGGTGCAATCGATGATGATTGCGCCCAAAAATAGGGCAATGATCCTTGTCGGTGCGTTCTATTGCGTTCTATAAAGCGGTAGGTTTATGGCCATGTTGGCGAAAAATCGCCATGGCATGGTTCGTGCTGATGACGGTTTGTGATTTTTGATACCCGATCGATCCTGATCGGATTTTTCCGAGAACCCGAGGAAGCAAACGATAATGAATGCTGCTGATGTGATGAAGTTGGTGGAAGAAAAAGGCGTCAGATTCGTGGACTATCGGTTCACCGACACGCGGGGCAAGGAGCAACACGTCACCGTACCCATCAGTGCCTTTGAAGAGGAGATCTTCGAAGACGGTAAGATGTTCGATGGCTCTTCCATCGCGGGTTGGAAGGGCATCCAGGAATCAGACATGATCCTGATGCCTGATCCCGAAACGGCTTGTATCGATCCATTCTTCGAAGAACCGACCCTGGTGCTGACCTGCGATGTGATCGAGCCCAATACCATGCAGGGCTACGAGCGTGATCCACGTTCGCTGGCACGCCGCGCCGAGGCTTATCTGAAATCCACCGGTATCGGTGACACGGCATTTTTCGGGCCGGAAAACGAGTTTTTCATTTTCGACGATATTCGCTGGGGTGCCGATATCAGCGGATGTTTCTATAAGGTCGATTCCTCCGAAGCTGGCTGGAACTCCGAGCGGGTTTACGAAGGCGGTAATTTCGGTCACCGGCCTGGACTGAAGGGGGGTTACTTCCCCGTACCGCCAGTGGATTCGATGCAGGACATCCGCTCGGCCATGTGCTTGAGCATGGAAGAAATGGGTCTGGTGCCCGAAGTGCATCACCACGAAGTGGCCACCGCCGGTCAGGCTGAGATCGGGGTTCAGTTCAACACTTTGGTGCGCAAGGCAGACGAAACACAGCGGCTGAAGTACATCATTCAGAATGTGGCTGCCAGCTATGGTAAGACGGCCACTTTCATGCCCAAGCCACTGGTCGGCGATAACGGTAACGGCATGCATGTCCATCAATCTTTGGCCAAAGATGGAGTCAATCTGTTCGCCGGTGATCTGTATGCGGGCCTATCCGAAATCGCACTGTATTACATCGGTGGCATTATCAAGCACGCCAAAGCGCTCAATGCGCTCACCAATGCTTCTACCAACAGCTATAAGCGGTTGGTGCCCGGTTTCGAGGCTCCGGTGATGCTGGCCTACTCGGCCCGTAACCGTTCCGCCTCTATCCGTATTCCCTATGTCCAAAGCCCCAAGGGACGGCGCATTGAAGTGCGCTTCCCTGACTCGACCGCCAATCCTTATCTGGCGTTCGCGGCGATGCTGATGGCGGGTCTGGATGGTATTCAGAACAAGATTCATCCTGGCGATGCGATGGACAAGGATCTTTATGATCTGCCCCCAGAAGAGGAAAAGCAGATTCCCAAGGTCTGTTTCTACTTCGACGAGGCGCTGGCCGCGCTGGATGCGGATCGTGAATTCCTGCTGAAGGGTGGCGTGTTTACCAATGACTTGATCGATGCCTATATCGAGTTGAAGAATGCTGAGGTCACGCGTCTGCGGATGACGACTCATCCCGTCGAATTCGATATGTACTACAGTCTGTAAGCATTCTGGCCGCACCTGCGGCTGGATAGTCTTCGAGTCACCATTGACGCCCCCGAAAGGGGGCGTCGGCGTTTGTGATGACTGCACGCACTTTAAGCTACTGTTATGCACTATTATGGTGCGCAATGGGGCGCAGGATGAAAACCAGAGACCACGATGATGATGCCCTGCTGGTGGAATCGGCGTGGTGAGGGTGGAAAAGATACAGAAGCAGGGCCCAATATGGGGTTGGTTTGATTTTTGCTAGCTTAGCCGTGGCAGCCGCAAAGCGAGGTAAATGTGCTGAGAGATTATCACCGCCGGGTTGTGGAAGGTTTGAGTATTGCTGTGTTGGTTTTGGATCGGCGGTTGCGGGTGTTATTCATGAACCCGACTGCGGAAACGCTGTTCGAGCTGAGTTTTCGCAAGGCACGCAAACTGGCATTTCCAGAGCTGATCGTCGGCGCCGAAACTTTTGTGAATGGTTTGCGGCAGTGCCTAGAAAATGGCGCTCCCTATATCGAGCGAGAATTGCAGTTGGTATTGCATCCGGGCCGGATTATTACCGTGGATTGTGCCGCTGCGTCCTTGTTGGAGCAGGATTCATCTAGTGATCTGCTATTAGAGTTGCGGCAGGTGGACTGGCGGCTGCGCATCAATCGGGAGGAGCATATTTTGGCGCAACACCATACCACCCGAGCTTTGGTGCGCAATCTGGCTCACGAAATTAAGAATCCTCTGGGTGGCTTGCGTGGAGCGGCCCAACTGTTGGAGCGAGAACTACCGGACCCAGCGCTGCGCGAATACACCAGTATCATCATCGGCGAGGCAGATCGCTTACGCAATCTGGTGGACCGAATGCTTGGACCGAATCAGTTGCTCAATCACGATGAAGTCAGCATTCATGAAGTATTGGAGCGAGTCTGTAGCCTAGTGGAAGTAGAAGTCGATACGGGTATCCGCATCGAACGTGATTACGATCCCAGTATTCCACTGCTGTGGGGCGATGCGGATCGTCTGATCCAGGCCGTGCTCAATGTGGTGCGTAATGCGGTGCAGGCTCTGGGCCGACAGGGCACCATCGTGTTGCGTACTCGAGTACAGCGGCAATACACGATTGGTCCTCGGCGTTACAAACTGGTGGTGCGACTGGATGTCATTGACGATGGCCCTGGTATTCCGCCTGAGCAGCAAGAACAAATCTTTTATCCGATGATTACGGGCCGTCCAGATGGAACCGGCCTGGGGCTGTCGATCGCACAAGGTATCGTCAATCAGCATGGCGGCCTGATCGAGTGTGTCAGTCGGCCCGGCGAGACGGTCTTTACCCTGTTGTTGCCTTTGGATAAGACGAGATGAGCAGGAAAGAGCACATTTGGGTCATTGACGATGATCGCGCTATTCGCTGGGTGTTGGAAAAGGCGCTACAGCGCGACCATATGCTGGTGACTTCCTTCGACAGTGCAGTCGGTGCAATCGAAGCTTTTCAGCAGAGTACGCCCGATGCCATCGTCGCTGATATCCGCATGCCAGGCATGAGCGGTTTGGAACTCTTGTCCCATCTGCGTGAGCAGGTACCGGACTTGCCGGTCATCATCATGACGGCGCATTCCGATCTCGACAGTGCGGTTTCCGCTTATCAGGGTGGGGCGTTCGAGTATTTACCCAAACCTTTCGATGTAGACGAAGCGGTGGCACTGATCCGCCGCGCTTGCCAAGCACAACGCCCGCACGCTGACCTGCCAGAGCCGATTGAACAATTGCCGGAGATCATCGGTGAAGCACCAGCGATGCAAGAAGTGTTTCGCGCCATCGGCCGACTGTCGCGTTCCAACATTACGGTATTGATCAACGGCGAATCCGGTACTGGTAAGGAATTGGTGGCCCGTGCTCTTCATCGCCACAGTCCACGCACCGACAAACCTTTCATCGCCATCAATACCGCTGCTATTCCTCGTGATCTGCTGGAGTCAGAATTATTCGGCCATGAGCGCGGTGCGTTTACCGGTGCGCAAGCCAGTCGGCAGGGGCGTTTCGAGCAAGCCAACGGCGGCACACTGTTTCTGGATGAGATCGGCGATATGCCAGCAGAGCTGCAAACGCGGTTACTGCGGGTGTTGGCTGAGGGTGAATTTTATCGGGTAGGTGGCCATACCCCGACGCGGGTGGATGTGCGGGTGATCGCCGCCACCCATCAGAATCTGGAGCAGCGCGTTCGCGAGGGATTATTCCGCGAAGATCTGTATCACCGTTTGAATGTGATCCGTATTCCATTGCCTTCCCTTAATAAGCGGCGCGAGGACATCCCGTTATTGATTCGCCACTTTTTGAATCAGGTTGCACGGGAATTAGGCGTCGAATCGAAGGTATTGCGGTCGGAGACCGAAGTCTATCTGAGCCAGTTGGATTGGCCAGGCAATGTTCGTCAATTGGAAAATCTGTGTCGCTGGCTGACCGTCATGGCGTCTGGCCGAGAAATTCACCTGGAAGATCTGCCCACAGAACTGCGCGAGCGTGGGGTGATGGCGACCAGTAACGGCCACGATTGGGAGGCGGCATTGCGCTTATGGGCTAATCAAAGTCTGGCGCGTGGTGAGCAAAAATTGCTGGATACTGCCTTGCCCAGCTTCGAACGTGTGCTGATCCGGGTAGCGCTGGAACAGACCGGCGGACATCGTCAGGATGCCGCCCGCCTGTTGGGTTGGGGACGCAACACCTTGACGCGTAAGATCAAGGAACTACAGATGGAGTAAAATGGCCCGGTGCCATCCATCCCACCCACTATGTTCGATATTGTATTGTTTGAGCCGGAGATTCCGCCCAATACCGGTAATATCATCCGCTTGTGTGCGAATACAGGGGCGCGGCTGCATTTGATCGAGCCACTGGGCTTTCGCCTGGAAGACCGTCAGTT
>JACSSB010000157.1 GCA_014879435.1 Phycisphaerales bacterium | reverse complement strand
CTTTCTAAGCTGCCTATTCGGCAGTGAACTAGAGTATACCACTAAAATCATGCTGATTTTTAAAGAAAAATCCACTTTTTAGCCTTCACTACCCTTTTTTTGTGCTGCCGATAAGTCATTGATTCATAATGCTCACCGGCAGGGCTCGAAAAAAGGGTCAGAACCAAGGGATAGTGGTGGTACTACTCAGGCCATAATGAGTGAATCGCCCCATAGTTGGCGTGGAGGCCAACGGGCCATGTTGAATGAAGAGCCGGAACTGTTGGCAGGTGCTGCTACTGGTCAGTATCACATAGGGCAGTGTCAATCGCTCGCTCGCCGAATCCGGGATCGCTTGCGCTGCGGCTTCGTGATCGATGCCTTTACGCTGCATAAGCCGCCTGCGTAAGCGTTCAGGATTACTTTTGGCCTGCACGCGCCGCACAATTCGCTGCTGAACGTGAGCAGGAACCTCGACAGCCTCACTCACTATCGTATGATCCCGGATTCCCACTAGCCAATTGGAAGCCATCAATTTCTCTAGTTCGGCTTTGTGACTATGAAGGCGTAGGCGCTCACCTAAAGATCGATCATTCTTACCAACGTCCGGGAAACTCACACCGATATTTTGCTCGCCATGCGCTACTAAAGCACGGTGCAACTTGCTGAAAAGAGCATTCATCAATGTGGTCGGTATAAACTCCGGGTCGGGTAGGAGTCGGATTTCGAGATAAGCGTCCATTCGTCAATCCTTTTCGCCAAAGACACCACCACGAATTAACGTCGCCATCACATAATGCTGGTTACCGATATCTGGCGTTTTATCCTTCAACACCCAGTTATCCAGCAGGTTATAAAAATCTGCTTTATCCTTGGGCTGGCGGTAGGCTTTGCCTTGCGAGGTCACCGAACCATAAGGCTCCACAGCGATGGGACCAATCTCAATACCCTCTTCATTGGGATACCAAGTATCGATGGTGCGCAAGGCATTCCCGATTTTCTGACTGTGGATCGCCGCAATATCGCCCACAGTGTAGAGCGTTTTACTTTTCTGACCCTTTTTATCGCCCCGATCCAAGATCAACTCCTGGGAGGGATAAACTTCCTGGCCATCACCAACGCGGGCGTAGGCGATCACTTCCAGTAACACATGATCCTTGCCAGATAAACTCTGTTCGATCACAGTGGTCAGGGAACCTAGATCAGCCTGGATATGATCTGGGACTTCAAAATTTCGCAAGGAAAAATCATAAGCATTGAAGACCCAGGCTTGGCGGGTTTCACCTTGAATCAGATAACGAATTTGCACCTCCACCTGCTCCGCTCCAATCCGGTTGCGCCAAAGAAAGCGACCATCGGCCAGATTGCAGGCGTAGCGACGGGCTAGTTCGGAAAACCCCGTCTGTTTCGCATACTGCTGGATGGTGTATTGCAATTTTTCCTGGTAGTTGGCGTTATTACAGGCCGATGGGATACCGGCCCCGCCAAGAACGCGCAAAGTGAATCGAACGCGCAGAGTATCAGCATCGTTAGGCAGAGTAGCTACATCCACAGTTTGTAGGTTGGGTGCCTGAATCGATGCATCCAGTTTGGCAGCATTATTTTGATCTTTGTCGGCCAAACGGTTGGAAATCGTGCCACGCACCGATTTTTCACGCACACTAACCGCTGGCCAGTAAGTATTTTCTATTTCCTTGGTCTTTTTCTCGATAAGCTTCCTGTAGTGCTCATCTGTCGCTGGTTCCTTCAGCGGATGTGCTTTCAATGCATCATCAACAAACTTTTTTATCGCCTCTTTTGTAAGAAGTTCTCGATTCTCCCAGCGTCCAGCACTGAATAGCGCATCAGAAGGATCAAGCTTACGTTCGAAAGCGAGGACAGAGGCGGTCTTTAATTCATTCTTAGCCATGAGACGGTTTCCTTATGCGATGTCAGCGTGTGGACTGAGCGTTACTTCTGAATAGTGATTTACACAACGATAAAGGCCATTTTTAATATCGGTATTGGTATGCCAGAACAGTTGTTGGAGATGTTTCAGGTGATGGGGACCAATCCATTGACCCAGCGAATACAAGCTTTCCACGAAGCGAAACGGTGTGCTGTCGTCACGGGTATTCTCGACCTCGCCCGGTTGATAAAGGGGCGAAATACCGGCATAGCCAATCGGTAGCGGGACCAACCAACCTGATCGCGTGCGGACTTGCCATAGTATTTCCTCTGGCTTGGCGGGATCAGGTCCGACCGGTTCGATATTGAGCCGGGAAAGATCCAGCAGAGCATCCAGCGCGGTTGCATCAGGCTGGTTAGCGCGAATCTCGGTCAAGCGCTCGGCCAACAGATCTTCCCGCTGTACTAGGGCGTAACCGGGTAGCAGACGACGACGCAGCTTAGCGAACAGCTCGTTTTGCCCATCCACTTCATCAGGTAGGACTTCCCACCGCGCTGTATAGTGTTCCCCCGACCGAGCCGGAAGAATACTACCGCCTGCCAAGCGCATTCCTTGCGCGATATGGTGAGCCGTTCGGGCTAATTCCTCACCATCGTATTCACCGAATCCATCCTTAACGATCACGATAAGCGTGATTTCCAGATGAGCATGGCCTTCCTCAACGATGGCAGCCGGTTTGTCTTCAAACTTTTTCCAACCGGCATAGACCGGATTGCGGGTCAGGCAAAAAACCTGAGTGCGTCGGCCCGCCGGTTGAGCAACTTGCGGTTGAAAACCGTGGCAAATGATTCCGACCCCGCCGAAACCTTCCCGCACCTCGCCAAAATCGTAAGGTGAACCTTGAGACAGGCGTCGTTCCAAGGCATGGACGAAACCAGTAAACGCGGTCGGGGAGGGGAACCCCCAAGTCAACGGGCCAGAAATTGCGTTGGCGTTTTGTACCTGAAGGCGAGGCAGAATCAGCAAACCGCCAGCATCGATGAATGAGCTAGTCATGGTCGGTCAACTCCAAACGAGTCAGGCGCAATTCATTGTCCAGTACAACCTGCCACGCCTCAGCTTCCACTTGGCCCATCGGTGTGTGCTCCGTGCTGATAGCCACATTGAGCCAATTGCCGAAACGCAAGCAAATTTCGTCTTGCCAATCACCGCGTTGCCATCGTGCGGCAAATTCTTCGTCAGTGGCTGCCCGCTTGGGATCGAGCCAGCACTGTTCTGCCATGTTTAGACGGCATCGTTCATCGCGGCTCCAACCACCGTCGATTTCGTGGATCTCGGCAGCGAATTGCAGCAATTCATCGCGAATATGTCCCACCAATTCCGCCCGCTTGTCACGGATGCGGATATTGTTGACTTCAGATTTCGCCACGCTTTGCAGAAAGGCGCTCAAGATTCGAGCGATCTCTCTCACCGCTTGGCGGCGGCCAAAACGACGGGCGAATACGCTTTCGGTGAAAAACGGTGGGCGGATCGACTCGGCTTTCCAGTTGGGTGGCAAGGAGGGCAACAGCCAGTTTTCGCCGTGACGCTCGCTATTCAATTGGCTGATGTTTTGCGGTTTGGTGCCACCGAAATTCTGGATCGCCAGATTCGGATACTCGCAATAGCCGTGGGGATGAGCGCGCTTCTCCCGCCGGGCTTCTCGCGCCAATTTGGCGTCGTCGGAAAAACGATCTGCACGGATGCCCGCCCATACGATATTGACCAATGAGCTTGGAAAGAGCGGAGCAAGCAGGTGATAGCATCCTGCGCCTAGCGGCCAGTACAGTTGTTTGGCTAATTTGTGCGTGGCCGGTTGGCCCTTCGCTTCAGGTAGCGTCGCGAAGGTGACCATCCATTCGGTGGCTAAATCGGGGTCATCCGACAACGCGGATGCCAATGCCGGATCTCCTGCGATGGCGCGATCCAGAAGTGATCGATCACCGATTTCCAGACGTAGGAATTTGTAGACATCGAGTGCTGCTGCGTTGCCAACGACATCGGGGGGCAAGATATCCGCCACGCTATGCGAACCGACCATGATTTCTCCAGCCTTGGCATTTCCAGGCGCGCTCAAGCTGGAGCCTTTGGCGTCGGGATGGGTGTATTTGATCGCGTGGGTGACTTGCTGAATATGACTTACTCGCCGCGCGGCGTTAGCAATCCAGGTTGACGGTTCGTACTCGGCAAGCAGCTTGCGCCGAGCGTCATCTTCGCTGTCTTTGAGACTGTCCAGTTTGGATTGAAGCCGGTCTTGTATAAATACCGTTATGGCTTGCCGAATCTGTTCAGCATCGCCTGCAATATCAGATGAAGAGGCCATTGATAAGAATCTCATTTGTATTGAGTTGAATTTAACTTAACTTGACTAAATATTTCTCCTAGCAACTTGTAGTATGAAGCTATTTAAAGTGCAATCAACCTAGCAGGTTTTTCGTTTGGGTGCAAGCTTTAAAAATCGCAATGGTTCATTACCCACACATGGACTCAATGCAATAATTAAGAAACTGCTGGAGAAGCAGCTTAGAAATAGCAACTCGTAGCGTGCAGCTAAACTCACTGCCGAACAGGCAGCTTCTTAGCCGGGGCGGACGGATCGCCCCGGTGCATTTACTCTCCGTGGTAACGCCGGAACCCTAGCGCCCAGTGATAGCACCAAATCTGCTCCGGTTTCTTGCCGGGCAAATCAATCGTTCCATACTTCAGTGCGCAGTCCCGTAGTTCTATGCCTCGGACATCGGCTAATTCCTGCAGTGTTTCCAGATAAGGTGGTACGGCCCATGTCTCAATCCCTGGTCCTTGGGGTAGCTCGCTTTCCGCCATCTCCCGCCACAGATTGCTCATTGGAACCGGAAGGCTTTTTTCTGGTAGATGATAAAAGTCGATCTGCTCGTCTCCATCCGGCAACAGCGCGTAGTGCGACCGGCCTATGGGATCGTGACGGAACGGATCGCAACGTTGCAGCGCACCACTCAAGTGTGCGCGGGTCGTCCACCAGCGGTGGGTTGGTCGTTGACGCTGTGCTTGCCCCGCCTCGGCACCCAGCATCAAATCTCGTAGACGGTCATGTTCCAGATCCGCTAGGTTGTCATGTGGTTGCAGTGAGTCGCGTTCCTTGATGCGGGCGGTAGCATCGATGATTTGCCACTGTTCAGGCTTGAGTAGTGTTGTCAAACGATGCGTATTTAGCTTGAACATCTCTTTCTCAAAGCCGGGCCGCAAGAATGCGATTTGATCGCCACCTGCGACGAGATGGCGAATATTGGTGTCCAGCAAATACAGATTTGGTCGATCTTCTGGGCAGATCCCCGGTCGGTGGCGGCGCACCCGACCCGCCAGTTGGATAAACGAGCGCATAGACGATGGCTCGACAATCGCCCAGTCGTAATCATGATCGCGTCCGACCTCCGCGACCGCCGTGGCGAGTACGACAAAGATATGGTCGAACTCTGGGCTGTTATCGAGGGGTCGGCGGACGCTAGGTCGCTGGAACACGGACTCGGGATTAATCCGCTTGAGCGTGGCATCCAGTTCCCACTCGATAGCCGCACGCACCAGCAGCGGATGGCGTGAGTGATAAATACAGAGGTGAATACGGCAACCTGTTTCTGCGCCTAACCTAAATAATTCTCGCGCCACATCGAATAATGGATCGATGTTGGCCATACGAATCAGGCCGAAACTGGCGCGTTTGCCCGTTTGCGGATCGATGTTGTGATGCTGGCGGTGTAGAAGATGCAGATACTCGCGCATCTGTCCAGCTATCTCGATGCAAACGATTTCCCGAGCTTGTCCGGTAGCGATGGGCACTGCTTTGATCGTCGCACGGCGGCGTACTTCGGCCTTTGCCAAATGGGCAAGGCGCTGATCGACAAACTGGCGATGAGCAGCCAGATAAGTGTCCTCATCATGGTAATCGCTGCATTGGGTGGCAAATTCATCGAACCAGGCACAACATACCGCCAATATGTCGCCGGGTCGGCCCCGGTGGCGCTGGTATTCCTCACGGCCCGCAAGATAAGCCCGAAACAAGCCTTGCACCAACGCGGGCGGTAAAGTGGCCGATGACAGCAATATGCGGCTACCCAGTAACCCCGCCCAATGCACCAGCCGACTGAGTGCGGGCAAGTCCTCAATCCCAAAGTCATCTGGTTCATCCAGAATCAAATCGGAAGTCATCAGTCGCAGCATGGGTGCGATTTGATGCCCACCACGTAAGCCTTCGGTTGCTGGCATTAGATGATCGATGGTGCAGGCAAGCACGGGTGCATCCAGCAGGCGTAGCGCATCACTGTTCTTACCTAGCCAAGCCTTCAATGGCCCATTTTCCAAACTACCCTCGTAATGGACTTGATTGAATTCGGCTAAGAGCGGTGCGCTGGATTCCGAACCGCTGTCTTGGCGGGACTTCTCTTCCTTGCCGAGTGGATCGTTGTGCAAATCACGGGTGGCGACACCGCCCACCAGTACCGCCAAATCCTCCGCTCCAAGATGCAAGCGATCACGATAGGCATCGCCGGTTTGCAACGTCAGTGTCCGCAAACCTAAGGCTACGGTGAATCGTGCACCCAGTTGCGGATCGGCCAGCGCATAGAGAATACGTCCGTTGGCCAAAGTTTTGCCGCAGCCAGTAGACGCCATGTTGATACCGAAAAAACCTTGGCGACTGGACCGCTCGCGTACACTTTCCGCTAAATCGAAAGCTTGGTTCTGCCAACGAAATGGCTCCTTACTGTGCTCACGAAATTTTTTGTGGCGGGCAATGCGTGGCAAGGCATCTGCCAAACGCGGCAACGCCCGCACGATGCGGTTGGCGCTGACTTCAACGCCGATCAAATGCTCGTCCAAGCGCTGCTTGAGTTCCCGTTTTCCATCTTTGATGCCCGTGTTGGCGTAGAGCACCGTGTCTTTTCCACCCGGTTTGTCGCCATACATAGCGTGGCTGGGCTGCGCCGAGTAATGATGATCGGCCAGCATCAGCACCAGACGTGACAAGTGCAGGACATAAGGGTTGTCCAGCAGTTTGTGCGCTTCACTGGGGTCGTTCAGTCGAGAACGTTGCAAAATGGCTTGTGCGACTTTAGCGGTATGCTGACGCCAGTGATGACTGTCGAACGGCAGGCCATTTTTGAATTGCCAACAATCCTTGGCACTGGCTTCATCAGGGCGACTACCACACCAATTCGCTCCGATCTGTTCGAGTATCTGTTCTAGCAAGCGCTGATTGAGCCGGGTATCGGGAGTTGGTAGTCGATGATGGCTGACGATTAGCCAACCCACAATTTGCGCCAGAGGAGGTAAATTTTTGAAAGGAGGGCTAGCCAACCCCCGGTTTTGCCGATCATCTCGCGATAAGCTGTCGATGCAGTGCTTTCGCACTGTTTCGGGCAAGTCCGTCAAGCGAGTCAGCCAGTCCTTATCATCGGCTCCGCATTGCCTGACGAAAGATTCGAACAGTCGCAGCGATATCCACTCGTGACGGTAGGCATCTGCCTCCAGTTTTGTGCTGGCAAGCTTTTTCTGAAAAGCATGATTCGCTTTGCCGAAATCGTGAAATAGCGCCGCCATGCGAGCCAAAAGGCGAATATCTTCTGCTGCGTGCCAGTCATTTTCGTCGTCTGTTCGCAATACGTCTCGTGTGGTCACATTGGTCGGCGTTGCTCCCTGCGCATTGAATTGGCGGGTGTTGCCCACGATCCATAGCAATTCGCTGTGATCTTTGCCGCGAATCCAGTGACAGGCGACCGCCGTGTTCTTGCGGGCGGTTTGCCGCAGCAGGCGATACAGCGTATTCAGGCCCTGCTGGGTGATGGCAGTCTGCCAGGTTCGGTCGCCGCGCCGTTCGGCGAACTGGTCGAGAATACGGCGGGTTTCGGTGAGGGCTTTTTTACTGCATTGGGAGATGATCAGGATATTCATTGCGCCCGCTTCCCGATGTCGAGTGCGATGGCTTTCAAGGTATCGATCATGAAATCGAGCGCTTCGGTCTGGGTCAGGGCTTCGATGCAGGCACGGCGAAACGTTTGTTCATCGTCGCCCCGCATCGCCGAAACAAAGGCTTGCGGCAAAATTACGGCATCCTTCACCAAATCCGCCGCATCGAACACCAGCGCCCCGCGCCGCGTTTTGCCGTGCAAAATGGCGAGTCCATGCGGTAGACCTAATACCCAGGTTGCGGTGGCCCCCAAGCCGTAGGCCAGATAGTTGCCATGATCGAGGAAGCGGTTGGCTGGGTCTGTCCCTGTACCATTCTTGTCACGGCTGAATTCACCGTATTTGGTGGCGGTACACGCCAGCTTGAACAAGATCTTGGTCAGACGATCTTCCTCGTTCATCAGCGCGTTGTTGTCGGGCGCGGTGGCAATAATTTGGCGAGAGGCGTCGAGTGCGGTTTCCAGACGCGGGCGGGAGATGGCGAAGCCCGCGTCGCTCAACGCACGATTGTCACACCAGCGTGGAACGAGCCACGACAGCCGGGCACTTTGGAGACGCTTGGCCGCTTCAAGGCGAAGCGCATCGTCGAACCAAAAGCGGACCCAGTGTTGCAGATATTCGGTCGCACGATATTCGCTCTGTGGTGAAAACCAAGCGACTTCAAAATCAACCTCGTTGGCAGAAAAGAGGGGGGTGCCGCCGCCACCGCAAAAGCCCACCAAAACCCCCGCTTTTGCCAACTCGCACATCGCCGCTTGAGTGATCGAGGTGCCAGTGCCGAGTAGCAGGGAGGTGGTGTTGGCGATGGGAATGTTCCAGTACAGGGAGTTTTTTCCTTGGTCGGTGACATATTCCACGCGCCCGCCGTTGACCAGCACCCGGCAGTGTTCGAGGTAATAAATGTTGGCACGCTTGGAATGCAGGATGGTTTTTAGATCGGAAGGAGAAAAGGTATCCATCAGAAATAGGACCTATGGTTTTGGATTCGTTGATCGGCCGTGATTCAGCATCCTGTAAGCTACGTTGAGCTATTTGATGGTTAGGTTAAAAAGGATTGGAGGGGCTCAACGTTTTGATGGCGTCAATACTCTAATTGTTACGCCAATACGTGCGCTTAAGACGGTCCAAGTGGACCTGCCGTACAAGCAGGAGTAAAGCGATGAAAACGATGCAAGCG
>JACSSB010000153.1 GCA_014879435.1 Phycisphaerales bacterium | reverse complement strand
CCGAGCCGGATATAACTCAGCCCCACATCGACCAAGGTCTGGAGTTTGCGCGCCACGACCGGCACTGCCTGATAAAGGCTCAGCGCATCCTCGACCGTCATCTCCAGCACCTCATGGATGTTGTGACCTTTATAGCGGATATCCAGGGTTTCCCGGTTATAGCGCTGACTCTTGCACACATCGCAAGGTACGTAGATATCGGGCAAAAAGTGCATCGCCACCTGAATCACCCCATCACCCTGACAGGCTTCGCAGCGCCCCCCTTTCACGTTGAAACTGAAGCGGCCCGGTGCATAACCACGTGTGCGTGATTCAGGCACCCCAGCGAACAACTCGCGGATCGGGGTAAACAAGCCGGTATAGGTCGCTGGGTTTGAACGTGGAGTGCGACCGATAGGGCTTTGGTCGATGTTGACTACCTTGTCCAGCTGCTCCAATCCCAATAGATCGCGGCAGGGTGCGGGCGACTCGTTGGCATAGTTCAAATCGCGTGCGGCGTAACGATACAACGTGTCGTTGATCAGAGTGGACTTGCCGGAGCCGGAGACCCCGGTAATGCAGGTCAACAGGCCCAATGGAATCTCGACCGTCAGGTTTTTCAGATTATTACCGCTGGCACCGACGATACGCAGTTGCTTCTCAGCCTCTGGTGGAGTCCGTTGACTGGGCAATTCGATCCGCCGCTGGCCGCTGAGATAAGCGCCGGTCAAGGAATCGGGGTGCGCCATCACCACGGCGGGCGTACCCTGCGCCACCACCCGTCCGCCATGCATCCCCGCACCCGGTCCCATATCCACCACATGATCGGCGATGCGGATAGCATCCTCGTCGTGTTCGACCACGATCACCGTGTTGCCAAGATCGCGCAACCGCAACAGACTGGCCAGCAGTCGGGTATTGTCGCGCTGATGCAGGCCAATCGACGGTTCATCTAGCACATACATCACCCCGACCAGTCCCGCACCGATCTGCGAGGCCAAGCGAATCCGCTGCGCCTCGCCACCGGACAAAGTATCGGCGCTGCGTTCCAGATTCAGATAATCCAGCCCGACATTGACCAGAAAATTCAGGCGCTCGCCGATTTCCTTGACGATCCGGGCGGCAATCTCGCCGCGCCATCCCGGCAGGCTTAGATGTATAAAAAATTCGCGGGCAACGCCGATGGGTAAAGCGACTACCTCTGGCAAGCTCTGACCGGCAACGAACACATGGCGAGCGGATCGGTTCAGCCGTGCGCCCTGGCAGGATGGGCAAGGTTGCGTACTGAGAAACTTGGCGAGTTCTTCGCGTACCATATTCGATTCGGTTTCCCGATAGCGGCGCTCCATGTTCGGAATCACGCCCTCGAAGGCATGGTAGTACGGGCGGACTTCGCCACGGCTGTCGCTGTACTCGAAACCGATGAGTTCTTCACCGCTGCCATGGAGAATCACTCGACGGATACGGGCTGGCAAATCCTGAAACGCTTGCCCAGTATCAAAGCCGTAATGCTGCGCTAGGTATTTGATCAATTGAAAATGTTGGGTATTCGCATTACCCCAGCCACGTACCGCCCCAGCCGCCAGACTCAGATGCGGATGGGCCGCAACCCGCTCAGGATCGAAGAATTGCTTAACGCCCAAACCATCGCATGTCGGGCAAGCACCGACCGGATTGTTGAAGGAAAACAGGCGGGGTTCCAGCTCGCTCAAACTGTAGCCGCAAACCGGGCAGGCATAGCCCGCAGAAAATAACAAATCGCTCTGCGCTGCTTCGTCTAGAAACGCTACTCGCGCCACCCCACCACCCAAGCGCAACGCAGTCTCAAACGATTCCGCTAGGCGTTGCGCGAGGTCGTCCCGAACTTTGAAGCGATCCACAATCACTTCAATCGTGTGCTTGCGGCGCAGGTCCAGGGTGGGTGCGCTGTCCAGTTCGACCACTTCACCGTCGATACGCGCCCGAATGAAACCTTGAGCGCGCAATTCCTGTAGCAGCTTGAGATATTCGCCCTTGCGTTCCTTGATCACCGGCGCCAATAGCATCAGCCGTGTGCCTTCGGGCAAAGCCAGTACCTGATCGACCATTTGGCTGACGGTCTGGGCGTCCAGATCGATACCATGATCCGGGCAGCGCGGGATACCGGCCCGTGCGTACAGCAGCCGCAGATAGTCGTAGATTTCGGTGATGGTGCCGACCGTGGAGCGCGGATTGTGCGAGGTGGATTTCTGCTCGATGGAAATCGCTGGCGATAGTCCTTCGATGTGATCCACATCCGGCTTTTCCATCAACGACAGGAATTGCCGAGCATAAGCGGACAGCGATTCGACATAACGGCGCTGGCCTTCGGCATAGAGCGTGTCAAAGGCTAGTGAAGATTTGCCAGAGCCGGACAAGCCGGTAATGACGATCAGTCGGTCACGCGGCAGGTCGAGATCGACATTTTGCAGATTATGCGTGCGTGCGCCGCGTATCTTGAGGGTATCCATACAAGGAAGGTCCGGCAGGATAATCCCCTCCCCCTGGTGGGAGAGGGTTAGGGAGAGGGGGATAAAGTTCTGTTCAGAACTTCATATCCTCGAAGAATTTCTTGACTCCATCCAACCAACTGCCTTGCTGCGGCGTGTGGCGTTCGCCACCGGCTTCCATGGTGGCCGCGAATTTCTCCAGCAGCTCCTTCTGTTCCCGAGTCAAGTTAACCGGCGTTTCGACCACGACCCGGCACAACAAATCACCGGTCGAGCCGCCACGCACGGGTTTGACCCCCTTGCCACGCAAGCGAAAAACCTTGCTGGTCTGGGTTTCCGACGGAATCTTCAGGCTCAAGCGCCCATCCAGGGTCGGTACTTCCAACTCACCGCCGAGTGCAGCGGTATGAAAACTGATCGGAACCTCGCAGTACAGGTCGCTGCCCTCACGGCTAAAGATCGGGTGCTGCTTGACGCGAATCTGTACATACAGATCGCCCGGCGGTCCACCATGCTCACCCGTCTCGCCCTCGCCCGCCAAGCGAATGCGGTCGTCGCTGTCCACGCCCGCTGGTACCTTGACCGATAGCGTCTTTTGCTCCTCGACCCGACCGTCGCCTCGGCAGGTCTCGCAAGGTTCGGGAATGATCGTACCCCGACCCTGGCAACGCGGACAGGTCTGCTGAATCGAGAAAAAGCCCTGCTGCATCCGTACCTGGCCGACCCCACGACAGGTGGGACACGTCGTCGGCTTGGTGCCCGGCTTGGCACCACTGCCCGCACAGGTCGCACAACTTACCAAGGTGGGTACTCGGATCTTGGCGGTGGTGCCGAATACTGCCTCTTCCAGCGTCAACTCCAGGGTGTAACGCAGATCTGCGCCACGATGGCCTTGACCACCGCCGCCGCGTCCACCACCGAAGATGTCGCGAAATACGCCACCGAAAAGATCACCCAGATCGGCCGCCTCGCCGAAACCACCAAAGCCGCCGCCCGCCGAACCGTCCACTGCCGCATGACCGAACTGATCGTAGGCTGCTCGCTTGCGCGAGTCGCTTAAGACTTCGTAAGCCTCCTTGACTTCTTTGAACTGCTCCTCGGCCACCTGATCGCCAGAGTTGCGGTCGGGATGCAGCTTCATTGCTAGCCGTCGATAGCATTGTTTGATTTCAGCTTCGCTGGCATTGCGAGCCACGTTGAGAACTTCGTAATAATCGCGTTTGGACATGGTCGTGCGTTGCGAATACCGCCAGGTTGGGTGTCATCTAAAAACCAAAAAATCCGGAAATGCTCGCACATTTCCGGATTCATAAATCAGCGCAACCGTAGCGCTTACTTCTTCACTTCCTCGAACTCGGCATCTACCACGCCATCATCGGCGGGTTTGTAGCCACCGCCGCCACTCGCGCCGCCATCCTGCGGCCCGCCTGGTGCACCCGGTCCACCTTGACCGTAGATCCGCTCGGCCATCTTGCCGGACAGTTCGCCCAGCGTCCGGGTCTTGGCTTCGATAGCGCTCAGGTTATCACTCTTGGCGGCGGTGCGCAGATCGCTGATCGCTGATTCAATCGCTGCCCGCTCACTGCCGTCTACCTTGTCGCCCAGCTCACGCAGGCTCTTCTCGGTGGCATGGATCAGGTTTTCAGCCTGATTGCGCACGTTCACCAGTTCGTGGAACTTCTTATCCTCTTCCGCGTGCACCTCAGCATCGCTGACCATCCGTTTGATCTCGTCCTCGGACAAGCCAGAGGAAGCCTTGATCACGATCCGGTTTTCCTTACCAGTGGCCTTGTCCTTGGCGGATACGTGCAGAATGCCGTTGGCATCGATGTCGAAGGTTACCTCGATCTGCGGTACGCCGCGTGGAGCCGGCGGAATGTCGGTCAGATCGAACTTGCCCAAGGACTTATTGGCCGAAGCCATTTCCCGCTCGCCCTGCAACACATGCACGGTCACCGCCGTTTGGTTGTCGTCGGCAGTCGAGAACACCTGTTGCGCCTTGGTCGGGATCGTGGTGTTCTTCTCGATCAGTTTGGTCATCACGCCGCCCAGGGTCTCGATACCCAGCGACAGCGGAGTCACGTCGAGCAACAACACATCCTTGACCGAACCACCCAGCACACCACCTTGAATCGCCGCACCGACCGCGACAGCTTCGTCGGGGTTGATGTCTTTACGTGGCTCTTTGCCGAAAAATTCACGGACCTTTTCCTGCACCTTGGGCATACGGCTCTGGCCACCGACCAACAGCACGTCGTCGATCTGGCCAACGCCCAAACCGGCATCTTTCAACGCAGTCCGGCAAGGAGCAATCGTCTTGTCGATCAGATCCTCGACCAGCGATTCCAATTTGGCGCGGGTCAGCTTCAGATTAAGATGCTTCGGCCCGCTGGCATCCGCCGTGATGTACGGCAGGTTGATCTCGCTCTGCTGGCTGGAGGACAGCTCGATCTTGGCCTTTTCGGCAGCTTCCTTCAGCCGCTGCAACGCCAATGGATCGTTACCCAGGTTAATACCGCTTTCCTTCTGGAACTGTTCGATCAAATAGTCGATGACGCGCTTGTCGAAGTCCTCGCCACCCAGGAAGGTGTCGCCATTGGTCGAAAGTACCTCGAACTGCTTTTCGCCATCCACTTCGGCGATTTCGATGATCGAAATATCGAAGGTGCCGCCGCCCAGGTCGTAGACCGCGATCTTGCGATCCTTGCCACCGGACTTGTCCATGCCAAAGGCCAGGGCTGCCGCCGTCGGCTCGTTGATGATGCGCTTGACTTCCAGGCCAGCGATGCGACCAGCGTCTTTAGTGGCTTGGCGTTGGCTGTCGTTGAAGTAGGCAGGCACCGTGATCACCGCTTCGGTGACCGGATGGCCGAGATAGTCCTCGGCGGTCTTCTTCATCTTCATCAACACCCGCGCCGAAACTTCCGGGGGCGCCATCTTCTTGCCACGTGCCTCGACCCAAGCATCACCGTTATCTGCTTTGATGATCTTGTAGGGCACCAGCTTGATGTCTTTTTGCACCTCTGGTTCGTCGAAACGGCGCCCAATCAGCCGCTTGACCGCAAACAGGGTATTGTGCGGATTGGTAACCGCCTGACGTTTGGCCGGTTGGCCGACGATGACTTCACCGTCTTCCAGGAAAGCGACAACGGACGGCGTGGTCCGATCACCTTCGCTATTTTCAATTACGCGAGGCTTGCCGCCTTCCATGACCGCCACACAGGAATTGGTGGTTCCCAAGTCAATGCCAATGATATCGCTCATGATTGTGCTCTCTTCATCAGGGAATTCGATTCTTTCGATTCTTTAGTCTTTGCTTACAACCGGATATGGGGTTAACGATCCGGTTTTTCAATGGTGCGAAGCAAAGGAAAAATACTAGCTTGCAGGCCGGGGTATGGCTTGAGCCACGATCACCTTGGCTGGGCGAATCAGGCGGTCGTTGAGCAAATAGCCCTTTTGCATGACCTGCACTACGGTATTCGGTGCGGCTTGATCGGTCGGCAGCATAGCCATAGCCTCTTGCTGACTCGGATCGAATTTGGCACCCAGCGGGTCCACTTCACGGACCCCAAATTTATCCATGGCCGCTGTCAACTGCCGTAGCGTCAGTTCGACGCCCTCGCGCAGCTTGGCCACATCCACCGTGCCATCGGCCGCTGCCAGCCCTAATTCCAGGCTGTCGCGTACTGGCAATAATTCGTTGAAAAACCGCTCCAGGGCGAACTTGTGGGCATTTTGCACCTCGCGCTCGGCGCGCTTGCGCAGATTTTCCATCTCGGCGTGGGCGCCCAGATAGAGCTTCCAGTTCTCATCGGCCTTGGCTAATGCTTGATCCAGCTCGTGTTGCAGCGCTTCAAATTCTTCGGAACTGACCGGCAGTTCGGCTCCTCCCGTCGCGTCCGCAGCTGTGGCGGCGGTGGGCGAGTGCATTTCGTCCCCGGCAGCTTGTACACGAGCGCCTAGGGTTTTCTTATTGGGTTTAGTTGAGGTCATCGGACACGTTCTCCATCACTGATCATGATTGGTCGGACGGCAGCGACCGTCCCTATTTGCAGGAGAACTGGGGTTGGACACGATAAATTCAAGAGCGATACTCGCCCGAATTACGATTTTTCCTGTCTTCAGTCCCGCTGTCCGTCCAGTGCCTCGGCCAGTAGGCGCGCAGTCACTTCCACCACCGGAATGACCCGGTCATACGCCATGCGAGTCGGGCCGATGATCCCGAGCACGCCCAGTACCCGCTCACCGGTGCCGTAGGGAGCCGTTACCACACTGTATCCGTCCAACACGCCACAACCGGATTCCTCACCGATAAAGATTTGTACCCCTTCGGCACGCAGGCATTGATCCAGCAAGTGCAGCAGATCGCTTTTCTGATTGAAGGCTTCAAACAACTGCCGCAGTTTGTCGAGATCCGACAGATCGGCATAGCGCATCAGATGGGTCTGACCGGCTACGACGTAATCGTCGCTTTCGGGGGTTGCCTCGAAGGTCTGCTCCGCCACCTCGACCACGGTTTGCATCAGCCGATCAAGGCTATCGCGGGTTTGGCGCAACTCATCGAGCAGATTCTTTTGAACCTGCTCGATATCGCGACCGGCGAATTGCGCGTTGAGATAATTGGCAGCCTGCTGCAATTCTGAGGCGCTATAGCGGCGGCGGGTCTGGATGATCCGGTTTTGCACCTCCTGGCCGTTCACGACCAGGATCGCCAATACCCGGCACTCAGACAGTGGCAGGAATTCGACCTGACGCAAGGTCATGGTCTGACGGCGCGGCAGCATCACAATCCCCGCTAGGTGGGTCACACCGGACAGCAGATTCGATACTGATCGCACCAGTTCGGCATCGTTTTGCATCGGTTGGCCGATCTGGCGGCGCAATTCCTCGATCTGCCGCTGATCCAGCGGATTGGTACGCAGCAGGGTATCGATGAAGAAGCGGTAACCCCGAGAGGTCGGCACGCGCCCCGCCGAGATATGCGGCGCACGCAGATAACCCATTTCTTCCAGATCAGCCATCACATTGCGCACGGTGGCTGGACTTAAGTCCAGACCGGCATCGCGCGATAAAGTACGCGAACCCACCGGTTGACCGTCGCGAATATAACGCTCGATCAGGAACCTGAGCAGATGTTGGGTACGTTCATTGAGGAGGGGGTGGCCCGCCGGTGTGGATTCAGAAACGCGCATGCCGACGCCTGATGATGATTTAGCACTCTCGAACTAAGAGTGCCAAATGAACCTAGCAATTCCCTTTTGAGGTGTCAAGTTATCATGCTTGGCGCAGGTTCATCTACAATGATAATTTGTATTTTTTCGATGACTCAGTACGGAACGATGCCCAATCCTGTCTTCCACACCATCGGCCTTATCAGCAAATTCGGCGATCCCAATGTCGCAGGTACGCTGAATCAAGTTGCCACCCATCTGCGTCAGCATCAATTGCGGGTGTTGCTCGACGAAAGCTCGGCCCAATTGATCCCAGACAGCGGTCTGGAAGTGGCCAGTCGCACCACCATCGGCCAGGAATGCGATTTGGTGATCGTCATGGGCGGTGATGGTTCCATGTTGAACGCTGCGCGTTCTCTGGTGAATTACGACATACCGATTCTGGGCGTCAATCTGGGACGACTCGGTTTTTTGGCCGATGTTTCACCCAGCGAAATCCCCCATCGCCTAGACGGTGTGCTTAACGGCCAGTTCCGCGAAGCCCATCGGTTGTTGCTGCACACTCAGGTGGTGCGAAATGGCAAGATCACCGGCGAGGCAGACGCTCTGAACGATGTCGTGGTACACAAACGCGATGTGGCGCGCATGATCGATGTGGAGACTTTCCTGGACGGGCGCTTCCTGAATACCTATCGCGCCGATGGTTTGATTATCTCTACCCCCACCGGCTCCACCGCCTACGCTCTGGCCAGCGGTGGCCCGATCATTCATCCCAGTCTGGAAGCGATGGTGCTGGTGCCAATCTGCCCACATACCCTTACCCACCGACCGATTGTGATCAATGCCAACAACACCATCGAAGTGGTGCTGAATGCCGCCAATACCGTCAATACCCAGGTAACCTGCGATGGTCAGGTCAGCCTGCCGCTGGAGCGGGGCGATCAGATCATGATCCGCAAGCATGAACGCAAGGTGCGACTGATCCACCCGATCAATCACGATTATTTCAAGCTGCTGCGCGCCAAGCTGCGCTGGGGCCTGAGTCTGGAAGCCTCACCGTTCATCTAAAGGCTTTCCCGCCATGCTGACCCAGTTAAGCATTCGCGATTTCGCCATCGTCGAACAGGTAGAACTGGAATTGACGGGGGGAATGACGGCGGTGACCGGTGAGACCGGGGCCGGTAAATCCATTCTGGTGGATGCCATCGGCCTATTACTGGGCGACCGGGCCGACAGCGGTGCCATTCGTCACGGTGCTGGACGTGCCGATCTCAGTGCCGTATTCGATCTCAGCCACCTGCCTGCGGCCAGCGCTTGGCTGCTGGCGCATGATCTGGCTGGCGAAAACGACTGCCATCTGCGGCGGGTCATCACCAGCGGTGGCCGCTCGCGCAATTACATCAATGGCGTGTC
>JACSSB010000127.1 GCA_014879435.1 Phycisphaerales bacterium | reverse complement strand
TGCAGTCGGTCGCCAGTCCCCACAGTTTTCTCGGTATCAACCAATTTGGGCAGTCGGCGGTGATTCGGACCCTGGGTAATCGTTATGGGCATATGGTGCTGCGCGGCGGTGATCGTCCGAACTACGATTCGGTGTCGATCACCCTATGCGAAAAGGCGCTGCGTGATAAGAAGCTACCCGTCAACATCGTGGTCGATTGCAGCCATGCCAATTCCTTCAAAGACCCGGCGATGCAACCGCTGGTGATGCGGGATTGCGTGCATCAGATCGTGGAAGGGAATCGCTCCATCGTCGGATTGATGATCGAAAGCAATCTGGGCTGGGGCAATCAATCACTGCCAGCAGATCGCAGCCAGCTCAAGTATGGCGTATCGATCACCGACGCCTGTGTGGATTGGGCGACCACCGAAACCATGCTGCGGGAGGCGCACGCCAAACTCAAAGACGTGCTGCCGACTCGTCGCGAAAGCTGATCCTTTTTTCCTTCAGTTCCCCCCTTTAGCAAAGGGGGGAGGTGGATGCTTCTGGACTCCCGCATACATGGGAGTGACCATTTGACGTCATTCCCGCGCAAGCGGGAATCCAGGAGATCCTGCGAGTTGCTAACCGTTCAATTCCCCCCTTTAGCAAAGGGGGGCTGGGGGGGATTTGAGTCCGAGTTGCTGTGCGAAATCCCCCCGACCCCCCTTTTCCAAAGGGGGGAGGTGGATGCTTTTGGACTCCCGCTTGCGCGGGAGTGGCGATCCATGTTGTTCACCTTAAACCCCTTCCGCTTCGTATTGCCGCACAATCCTTGCGGTTCCCCTCTTGGCAAATCCTGAGCTTGGAATTATCCTAGCTCTAAATAGTACCAATCTAGTACTTATTAGATGAGCCTTGTGGAGCGTTCATGATTCGCATAACCAGGGAAACCGATTACGGCATCGTGCTCATGACCTACCTGGCTCGCGCCGACGATCAACCGCGCAGCGCTGCTACTTTGGCCCAGCAACATCAGTTGCCGCTGCCCATGGTTAGCAAAATCCTCAAGGCATTGGCGCGCGTTGGTTTATTGAACTCGCAACGCGGCGCGCAGGGTGGCTATGGTCTAGCACGGCCAGCAGCGGAGATTTCTGCAGCCGACATCATCGGCGCCCTGGAAGGCCCGATCGCGATTACCGAGTGCAGCTTGGATACATCCGACGGCTGCTGCTCGCGGCAGGACCATTGCGAGGTCAGCAGTCACTGGTTACGCATCAATCAAGCCATTCATACTGCACTGCAAAGCATCAGTCTGGAGGAAATGTGTCGTTCCAATCCATCACAAACGGTACGTTTTCATCCGTCCTGGCAGGTTGCAACTGCCCACATCACCGACCGATCCGTTTGAGAGCCGCCGTATTTCTGAAATAGGAATCCTCGCCATGACCGATAACAGCACCCAAGCCCTCGAACGGCTCGCCACCAGCGATTACAAATACGGTTTTGTGACCGATATCGAACAGGAAACCGTAGCGCCTGGGTTGAACGAGGACGTAATCCGCCTAATTTCGGCCAAGAAGCAGGAGCCAGACTGGCTTTTGGAATGGCGCTTACAAGCCTATCAGCATTGGTTGACCCAGACACAACCGGAGTGGGCGAGAGTGCATTATCCGCCCATCGACTATCAGGCACTTTCCTACTACGCCGCGCCCAAACAAAAAGGCGAAGGTCCGAAAAGCTTGGATGAGGTCGATCCAGAATTGCTGCGTACCTACGAAAAGCTCGGTATCCCGCTGGCAGAACAGGCTGTGTTGGCAGGCGTAGCGGTAGATGCAGTGTTCGACTCGGTGTCGGTAGCCACTAGCTACAAGGGCAAACTGGCGGAACTGGGCATCGTGTTTTGCTCCTTTTCTGAGGCAGTGCGCGAACATCCCGAGCTGGTGCGGAAATACTTAGGTACGGTGGTGCCCTATCGCGATAATTTTTACGCAACCCTGAATTCGGCGGTGTTCTCAGACGGTTCCTTCGTCTACATCCCGCCGGGGGTGCGTTGCCCGATGGAGTTATCCACCTATTTCCGCATCAATGCCAGCAACACCGGGCAATTCGAGCGCACGCTGATCATCGCCGATCAGGGTGCCTATGTGTCGTATCTGGAAGGCTGCACTGCCCCGATGCGTGACGAAAATCAATTGCACGCGGCGGTTGTCGAGCTGATCGCCCTGGATAACGCCACCATCAAATATTCCACGGTACAGAACTGGTATCCAGGCGATGCTGAGGGCAAAGGTGGCATCTACAACTTCGTGACCAAGCGCGGGTTGTGCAAGGGGCGTGACTCCAAGATTTCCTGGACTCAGGTGGAAACCGGCTCGGCCATTACCTGGAAATATCCAAGCTGTGTGCTGCGTGGTGATAACTCGGTAGGAGAGTTTTATTCGGTCGCTCTGACCCGCGATTATCAGCAGGCTGATACCGGCACCAAGATGATTCATATTGGTAAAAATACCCGCAGCACCATCGTATCCAAGGGTATCTCTGCCGGTCATGGTCAAAACGCTTATCGAGGATTGGTGAAAGTATTACCGACTGCCGAAAACGCTCGCAACCATTCACAGTGTGACTCGCTGTTGATGGGTGATCTGTGCGGCGCGCATACCTTCCCATACATCGAGATACGGAATCCATCTGCTCAAGTCGAGCACGAAGCCAGTACCTCCAAAATTAGTGAAGATCAGCTTTTCTACTGTCGGCAGCGCGGCATTAGTCCCGAAGATGCCGTAAGTCTGATCGTCAATGGTTTTTGTAAGGAGGTATTTAAGGAGTTGCCGATGGAATTTGCTGTCGAGGCACAGAAATTGATCGAATTAAAGTTGGAAGGGAGTGTGGGTTAATTAGATCGATAGGGGAATCTCAGTGGAGCGTAAAAAGCTGGGTATTGTGATTTTCGATCAAATCGAAGTCCTCGATTTCTGTGGACCTTTCGAGGTTTTTTCGGTCACTCGCTTAAATGAAGCGCTTCGTCGTGAAGAGCCATCCCCTTTTGAGATATTGCTGATTGCACAATCCGATCAACCGATCATCACCACAGGCGGAATGAAAGTTATTCCCGGCATAACATTCGAGCATTGCCCGCCTCTGGATATTCTGGTTGTTCCTGGAGGTTGGGGTACGCGTCGGGAAATGGACAATGAGGTATTAATATCATTTGTCCGTAGGCAAGCAAATGATGTCAGCACTTTAGCATCAGTCTGTACCGGTGCACTGATTTTAGCGAAAGCTGGATTATTGGATGGCTTAAAAGCGACCACGCATTGGGGTGCCTTAGCGATGATGCGTGATCTTTTTCCAAAAGTCATCGTAGATGCGGATTCGAATGTGGTTGAACAAGGGAAGATTATTAGCTCAGCAGGTATCTCTGCGGGTATCGATATGGCCTTAAGCGTTGTCAGCCGCTATTTTGGTGAAACCATTGCACGCGCCACCGCCAAACATATGGAATATCCTTTTCCTGAATCGAATGCGCGCAAAATTTCCTTATGAATACCGATATGGATAGGTAGGTCTGAGAAACGATAAACCATGTAATGGCAAGAAGTTTGCAATCATCTTAGCTGATAGGATTTACCCTTTAAGATTGAACGCAAGGAAAAAGGACAAATCCTTATGTCTCCTGTGAAGGTTTATTACTTTGCTGTTCAGGGGAAGATTGCATAACTCTTAACAAAACAGGGAGTTGTTCTGGCCAAATATGCCATCAAGATCGCAAGAGGAACCAAGGTCGTTGATATTACCTGGTGCTCAGAGCAGCAATTTAAGCAGATTGCGTAGGAAACCGGGTGCTCTATTGCACCAGAAGCGTGCATAGAGGTGCTCTCTTTGAGTAATACAGAAGATGAAATTGAAGCAAAACGGGCACTCAATCTTTCGGCAGGCGCTATCGAATTTTGAGTTTGTCAGGAAAATGGGAATATATTTTTTTCGATGCGAGCGGATCATTGCAAGCATTCAATGTAATTCCTGGTTTTCCACAAGAGCTAAAGATCATCTCTTAGATGTAAAAATCAGCTGAACTGTAAAACGATAGGTTTATTGGCTTATAGGAAGTGCTCATCATGCTGGAAATTCGCAATTTGCACGCCACAGTCGAAGGCCGGGAAATTCTCAATGGCCTTGATCTCAGCATTGGTCCCGGCGAAGTGCATGCCATCATGGGGCCGAACGGCTCCGGCAAGAGCACGCTGGCGAATGTCATTGCCGGACGGGAAGGCTACATCGTCACTGAGGGTGAAGTCCTGTTCGATGGCAAGAACCTGTTGGAGATGGAACCAGAAACCCGTGCCTGCGAAGGGCTGTTTCTGGCCTTTCAGTATCCAGTTGAAATTCCCGGTGTTGCCAATCTGTATTTTCTGAAATCGGCAGTTAATGCTGTCCGCAAATATCGCGGTGAATCGCTGGTGGACGCGATGGATTTCTGGGATTTGGTACACGAGCGCATGGAGCTGGTCAAGATGGACGAATCCATGCTGAAGCGCTCGGTCAATGAAGGCTTCTCCGGCGGTGAGAAGAAGCGCAACGAAGTCTTCCAAATGGCCGTGCTGCAGCCTCGCTTTGCAGTGCTGGATGAGACCGACTCCGGTTTGGACATCGATGCCTTGCGGGTAGTGGCCGATGGTGTGAACGCGTTGCGTAGCCCGGAACGCGGTTTCCTGGTGATCACCCACTACCAACGGTTGCTCGACTACATCGTGCCGGATTACGTCCATGTATTGGTTAACGGCAGGATTGTTCGCTCCGGCGATAAGGGCCTTGCGCTGGAACTGGAACAACAAGGCTACGCGCTGTACAACGAGGAGCCGGGCCGGGCACGCCGGGCGACGGCGTGAGGGGGCGCCATCATGAACGCCGCTCCTGTTGCCCAGAATCCATTCCGCCAGCAGTTCAAGGCATTCGTCGCCAGCCGCCGCGAGCCGGACACCATTACCCGTCGGCGTCGCGAAGGGTTTGACCGGTTCATCGCCCTGGGTTGGCCCACGCATCACCAGGAAGCATGGCGCTTCACCGATCTGAGTGCGCTCGCTCAGATCGATCTCCAGCGGCCTACCAACGTTCCAATCGACGCTAATGTCCTGCCGACACTCAATGCACCGGCCCATCGCTTGAGCTTCGTCAACGGGTGTTTCGCACCCGCTTTATCGCAACTGCGGGGATTACCCAACCAAGCGATCATTGCCAGTCTCGGTCAGGCCCTGCTGACCCATCCCGATTGGATCGAACCCTATTTGGAGCAACTACCGGGTTTGAGCCAGCATCCTTTCGCCGCACTCAACGCAGCATTTTGGGAAGATGGTGCGTTCCTCCATCTGCCGCGTGCGGCTGTGGTGGAAGCGCCGATTCATCTGATCTTCTATAGCATTGGTGATCACATTGGCGTTTATCCGCGTCTGCTGCTGGTGCTGGACGAAGGCGCGCAGGCGACGGTAGTGGTCGAATATCGCGGTGAGGGCCGCTACCTGAACGCACCGGTTGCCGAGTTACAGCTGGGTGCGGGTGCGGTATTGAACTATCACCAGATTCAGGAAGAGTCCCCGCAAGCCTTTCACCTTGGTGGTATCCGCATCCATCAGCAGCGTGATAGCCAAATGAATTCGCACTTGGTTTCCTTCGGTGGCCAACTGGCGCGGGTCGATTTGGAAGCGTTGTTGGATGGCGAGCATATCCACTCGATGCTCAATGGTCTGAGCGTGGTGGATCACACCCAGGTGAGCGATCATCACCTTTGGGTCGATCACGCCGATCCATACGGCAGCAGTGAACAATTGTTCAAGAGCGTGCTGAATGGCAAGGCGCGTACCGTGTTCGATGGCATGATCCATGTGCGCCAACATGCGCAGAAGACCGAAGCCCGCCAACTGAATCGCAATCTATTGCTCTCAAGGCAAGCTCAGGCCAATTCCAATCCACGCCTGGAAATTCTGGCCGATGATGTGAAATGTGGTCACGGTTCCAGCACCGGTCTTCTCGACCCTGATGCATTATTTTACCTGCGCGCCCGAGGCATCCCCGTCGAGCAGGCTCGCGCCTTATTGGTGCAAGCCTTCGCTCAGGATAGTCTGAATCGAATTTCTCTAACCCCCCTGCGCGAGCGGTTGGCCAATTCGCTAGCCCATTATTTAGCGCTGGGCTGCATTGAGGAGCAGTGACATGAATGCCCCGCTCGTGTCTTCCGCGATTTCGGTTGCCGCATCCGAGCTGGATCTTGCCCGCATCCGCGCCGATTTCCCTATCTTGCGTCAACAAGTCCACGGCAAACGGCTGGTCTATCTGGACAATGCGGCCTCGGTGCAGAAACCCAGAGCAGTGATCGACACCATCAGTACCTGCTACAGCGACTACTACGCCAATATCCATCGTGGCGTGCATCTGATGTCGGAACGCTCCACTCTCGCCTACGAGCGAGCGCGGGAAAAGGTACGGGATTTTCTGAATGCGGCCAGTGTTGAGGAAATCATTTTTACCCGTAGCGCGACCGAAAGTATCAATTTGGTGGCCAGCAGCTTTGGTGGCATGGCGTTCAAAGCGGGTGACGAAATCCTGATCACCGGGATGGAGCATCATTCCAACATCGTGCCCTGGCAACTGCTGTGTGAGCGCACGGGTGCAGTATTGAAAGTCGCGCCTTTCACTGATGCGGGCGAGTTGATCCTGGAAGAGTATGAACGGTTGCTGGACAGTGGCCGGGTCAAGCTGGCGGCGCTGGTACACATCTCCAACGCGCTCGGTACTGTGAATCCGATCAAGACCCTGATCGAACTGGCGCATGCGCGTGGTATTCCCGTATTGGTGGACGGTGCGCAAGCCGTGCCTCATCTGGCGGTGGACGTGCGGGCACTGGATTGTGACTTCTATGCCTTCTCTAGCCACAAAATCTACGGCCCGAGCGGGGTCGGGGTGCTCTACGGTAAGAAGGCGCTGCTAGAAGCGATGCCGCCGTATCAGGGTGGCGGTGACATGATCCGGATCGTGACCTTCGAAAAGACCGAGTTCGCCGATCTGCCCAACAAATTCGAGGCGGGAACTCCCAACATCGCGGGCGTGATCGGCTTGGGTGCGGCGCTGGATTGGTTGACCGCCATCGGCCTGGATGTGGTCGCTGCGCACGAGCATGAGCTGCTTACATACACTACCGCCCAAATTTCCGAAATTCCTGGGCTGAAGATCATGGGTACAGCCCGTGATAAAGCGGCGCTGGTGGCCTTTACCCTGTCTGGGGCACATCCTCACGACATCGGCACCATCCTCGACCGCGAAGGGATTGCGATTCGTGCGGGTCACCACTGTGCCCAGCCGGTGATGCAGCGCTACGGTGTACCGGCTACTGCACGGGCATCGTTTGCCATTTACAACACCCGCGACGAGGTCGATGCCCTGGTCGCGGCCCTTTGGAAAGTCAAGGAGTTGTTCGCATAATGAGCGACTTACGCGATCTCTACCAGGAAGTCATCCTGGATCACAACAAGCGGCCCCGTAACTTTCGGGTTCTGCCGCAGCCGACCCACAAGGCTGACGGTGTTAACCCTTTGTGTGGTGACCGCATCAGCGTTTTTCTAGATATCGAAGATGATGTCATTAAGGATATCGCCTTCCAGGGTACTGGTTGCGCGATCTCCAGCGCTTCGGCTTCGCTGATGACCGAAGCACTCAAGGGTAAGCCGGTCGCTGAGATCGAACATCTGTTTGAGGCTTTTCACAGCGTCGTTACCACCGACTGCGAATGCCCACGCGGCTTAGGCAAACTCAGCGTGTTGGCCGGGGTACGCGATTATCCCAGTCGGGTCAAATGTGCCACGCTGGCTTGGCACGCGGTGCGCGCCGCGTTGGAACAGCGTAAGGAATCGGTAGCTACCGAATAATCCTTCTCTTCGTTGGAGGACGAATATGAGCGTATCCCCCACCTCGGCCGGTCTTCCGGATGCGGGTGAACTAGAAGCCCGGATCATCGAGGCACTAAAGACCGTTTACGATCCCGAGATTCCGGTCAATATCTATGATCTTGGGTTGATTTATGACCTGAGCGTCGATCCACTGGGTAATCATGCCGATATTGAGATGACCCTGACCGCCCCCGGCTGTCCGGTCGCCGAATCGATACTGGAATCGGTGGAAAATGCCACTCGTCATGCCTCCGGTCTGGATTCAGTCAAGGTTAAATTGGTCTGGGAGCCGCCATGGACTCCTGATCGGATGTCGATGCGTGCCAAGCTGGAATTGAACATGGTTTGATGGTGCATATGGCGGACGCATCGAGCAGTGGAGCTTTAGCGGCAGACGGTCAACGGCTCATGCAGGTGTTGGACGAGCTGGGCATTGTGACCACGACCGTCGAGCATCCGCCGCTGCGCACCATTGAGGACAGCCGACTTTTACGCGGCAAGTTGGCGGGTGCGCACGCCAAAAATCTGTTTCTCAAGGATAAAAAAGGCGGGTACTGGTTGTTGGTGGCGTTGGAACAGACTCGGATCGATCTGCGGGTTGCGGCGGGTCTGTTGCAAGCACCACGTTTCTCCTTCGCCAGCGAGGCGGATCTCGACCGGTTGCTCGGTATAAAACCTGGCGCGGTTTCTCCCTTTGCGCTGATTAATGATACTCAAGCTTGTGTGCAGTTGGTTTTCGAGCAGGGTGTGCTCGATTCCGATCTCATTAACTGCCATCCCCTCCGTAACGACCGCACCACTACGATTGCGACCGCCGATCTCCTGCGCTTTCTCGAATGGGTCGGGCATCCTCCGCGCCTTATTAAAATTATTGCGGATGATTGATTTTCTGGTGGATGCGCTTCGCTTATCCACCCTACTACGCTTTTGGAGAGATTACTTGCACGATTAGATACACCAATGAAATAGTTTTGTCTGCAATGATTAAATAATTTATACCTAGAGATAAAGTAATGGTAGATTTTACTGGCGGTAAGTGGGTTTATAAGCCAAAAGTTAGTGAAGTAAGTACTGATACAGTATCAATTACTACTGAACCTGGAACAGATTTTTGGCAACGCTCATACTATGGTTTCCGAAATGATAATGCTCCTGCGCTACAAATTGAA
>JACSSB010000264.1 GCA_014879435.1 Phycisphaerales bacterium | reverse complement strand
CTCGATCTGCGTGGCACGCAATCTTTCGAGGTGGCGCCGGTCGGTGATATGACCCATATTGATGTGCGCGGCAACTGGCCACACCCCAGTTTTTATGGTCAATTCTTGCCCGAGTCGCGCCAAGTGAATGACTCCGGTTTCTCCGCTGCTTGGTCCACAACGCAGTTAGCCACCAATATGCCGCATCAGGTCAATGGCTATTTGCGTGGCGAGCAGTCGCTTAGAACCACCATCGGTGTGCGCTTCGTCGATCCGGCTGACAGTTATACCCAGACTGATCGCGCTATCAAATACGGGTTTTTGTTTATTGGTCTGACCTTCGTCGCCTTCTTCCTGTTCGAGATCTTGAAGCAGTTGGCGATTCATCCCCTGCAATACGGCTTGGCGGGTGCGGCTTTAGTGCTGTTTTATCTGCTGCTGCTGTCCTTGTCGGAGCATGTCAGTTTCGGGACCGCCTATGCCATCGCGACCGCTGGTTGCGTGACGCTGCTGATTTATTACCTCAGTTTTGTGTTGGGAAGCTTGGTTTGGGGTTTGGGCTTTGGGGTATTGATCGGAGCGGTGTTCGGAGTTTTGTACGTGCTGATCAGCTTGGAAGATCATGCGCTACTGACTGGTTCGCTGACGCTGTTTATGTTCTTGGCGCTGGTGATGGTGCTGACCCGCAAGATCGATTGGTATCACTTGGGTGATTCCTTGAGTAATGCACGGCGTGGTGGGAAGACGCCGAAAGGACGGATTTCTCAGAGCGAAGAGGGCGATGTTTAATTCCTGATATCCCCCTCCTAACCCTCTCCCACAAGGGGAGAGGGGAACATAGAGCGGCCCTCTTCCAGCCTAATCCTCCTCCGCAAGAGGAGGAATCGTCACTCCCGCGCATGCGGGAGTCCAGAAGCGACAACATGCAAGGTCTCCTGGATTCCCGCATGCGCGGGAATGACGATGAAGTGTATGGCGCTCGACTTCCACTGCCCAGCACACGCCTAATTGTCGGGCGCCGATTGCAGCGACACGAAGCCCGGCCATAGTTGCTCTTTCGGATCTACCGTTACCAAACCCAATTCCCGCAGACGGTACAAATCGCGTTGCCGTGTCTTGTCGCTTAATTTCAGATACAAGTTCTGATACCAAGGCTCGCGCCGTATGTCTGCCAGGGTTAAAGGCTCGCTGGTCGCCAATAACTGATTGATGATCGTGTATTGCCGACCATTTAACTGTTTCTCGTCGTACAGGTGGCGAACCTGAGTCTGAAATAACAGCACTTTGACGATGCGATTCACCCGGTCATGTAGGCGATTGATGCTGATGCGCATCCCTTCCAGATGAAAGCGGATGAACGGCGTGTGCGGATGCACCACGTTCTTCTTCGCATCGCGGCGACAGCGATTGAACAGCATGAAATAGTCGTCGATATGTTCCAGGTAATAACGTGCCAGGGCGAAGGGCGCATATTGGAACCCATCTGCTTGCAATAAGGCCGCTTCCAGAACCCGTCCCACACGCCCATTACCGTCCCAAAATGGGTGAATCAGTTCGTAGTAGTAATGGACGAGTGGCGCCCGAATCAGCGCCGGAATCTGGCGTTCTTCCAATCCCTGATGCCAGATCACCAACGCCTGCATCAGCGTTTCGATGTCGTGGCCGTGCTGAGGCGGTTGATAGCGACCGCCGTGTTCCCGATTGCCCACATGGGTTTTGATCGTTTTGGGGTTATCGCGGAAAACGCCGGGCTGATTGTGGGGATGGGTCAATCGTTGCGTGATCGCCGCATGTACCCTCTGAACGAATGGTACTTCCAAGCGCCAACCCGGCATCATCGCAGCCTGTTGCGCCACATCGTAGGCCACCTTGAGATTCACCGCTCGGAGTTGCTCTTCTTCCCGCACCTGGGCTGGGTCCAGATCCAGTACCTGCTGAGTTTCCTCTTCGCTCAGCGTCCCACCCTCAATAGAGTTCGTGCCAAAAATGCTACTGGCCACGACCTCGCGTTCCAATTGCCGAGCGACCTGGGAAAGGGGCGAGGTCTTAAATCGCTCATGAGCGTCCAGAACGCGCTGATACAGTGGCGCTAGCACGGCTCCGTCCACGCCCAAACAAAACGTGAAGGGTCCAAAGCGGCGAGTTTCGATCCGCATTTCCGACTCAGAAAGCGAATTTAAGACGTCTTCGATGTCCGGCAAAATGTCCACCTGAAAAAACGATATTTCTTCAATGATCAGTATTACTTATAGCAATATTAAACGAAAAATTGTCCAAGAAAATGTCCACCAAATTGTCTGCGTATGTCGCCGTGCTGGCGGTTTGCGTGAATGAGCCATGATCACCCCTTGCATTGTGACGAAGCGCATCATGACTTAGGATTCGTCTTCCCAGAGAAGGGGACTTCCCCAGTACAGCGTGTTTGAATCCGTCAGCGCGCATCATCCCTCCTAAAACAAAGCAGGGAGGGAAATTCCACGATCAACAGCTCATCAGGTCATTAGGTCATCATGGCAAAAAATATTCCGTTGGAAGAACGTCTGATCTTCGCGCTCGATGTCGATTCCCCAAGTGAAGCCGAACGCTGGCTGGATCGCCTCGGCGATCAGGTGCGCTTCTACAAGGTCGGTTTGCAATTGTTTCTGGCTGGCGGACTGCCCATCGTCGAAGCGATTCTGGCGCGTGGACACCGCGTCATGGTGGATTTGAAGCTGTTCGATATTCCTGAGACCGTGGCGCTGGCCGTGCGCGAACTACGGAATCGGCGCGCCACCTTTATCACGGTACACGGCAATGACTCCATCTTACGGGCCGCTATTCAAGAGCGCGGTGATTCCCGGATTTTGTCGGTGACGGTCCTGACCAGCTTCGATGAATCCGATATGCGGGCCATGGGCTTTACCGGAACCATCGAGGATTTGGTTTATTTGCGGGCGCGGAAAGCTTTGGACCTGGGTTGCGATGGTGTGGTGTCATCGGGCTTGGAAGCACCACGCTTACGTGGAGAGCTGGGTGAGCAATTCCTGATTGTCACGCCGGGAATTCGGCCAGGAAGCAACGATACTGTTCAGGAGGACGACCAGAAGCGGATTGCATCGGCTTATCAGGCCATCCGCAATGGTGCGGATTATGTGGTGGTCGGACGCCCCATCCGCAATGCGTCCGACCCACTGGCCGTCGTCAAACAGATTCAGGAGCAGATGGGCGCCGCTCTCGCCTGACCGATCACTCCATCCTGTTCGATTCCGGTGCTTTTGCCCCGCTTGGAGCCAGTTAAATGGTGTAGTTGGGCGCAGCGCCGGGGATCTCAATGCTGGTGAGTACCGTCCCCTCGCATTGGACCGCAACGGACTTGCCGATGCAGTCATCCCCGTAAAGCGCAGTCAGGGCTTCGGCTAGCAGGCCAGCGTTAGCCTGTAAGTGGTGCTTGATCTGGCCGGTGTCCAAGATCAGTGTTGCGGTGGCGCCGTCGTCGATTACGTCGGCGATGGTTCCAGAAATGTACATCATGACACGCGCTCCATCGGTGGGTTAGGAAACCAGTTGCCTGGATGGATGAATCATCGTTGCATACTCGGTCATTGCGTGTATTGCAATGCGAACGGAATCATTTCTTCGAGTACCTTGTGCACAGCGGTATTGGCCGCTTGGGCTGCGCCGTAGGCATTCTCGCTGGGAGCGGGTTCCGCTGTTTGGAAGACCCGAGTCGCCAACACATGCCGGTTTCGCATATCCAGTACCTTGATGCGTGCAACGAACTGCACTTGGCTGGGCTGGGTCATCAATTCCTGTTGTAAGCGGATGATGTCCACATCTACGCGGTAGTCGGCCAGACTGGGCGAGGGCGGCGAAACCACGGCCTTGAACGCTCCAGTAGTTTCAAAGGCGCGTATCAGGATCGGTAGTAGCATCTTGGCCGGGGTGTCGCTCCAATGGCTGTCTTGGTAGTAATCCAGCTTCAACGGCTCCCGCGTGTAGGCAATGCGGTTGGTGTCGAAGCCAGGCGCCTCCTTGGAGACGGTCACCAACAGGATCTTGTCACTGGAGCGCCGGGTCGGTAGCGATTTGAAATCTGCTACATCCAGTAAGTAGCTCTGTTGCGGCGGCGAGCTGTCCCGAGGAAGAAGACAACCGCTCAGCGTTAGCGCCGCCAGCAGCGCCCAGCCGAAACGGAGCCAGCGGCGCTCACCTGCGTGCGCAAGGCGCAAGACCGGTTTATTCCACACATTCCACCCTTTTTGATCGATAGTGGTTTCTTTTGGAAATGACAATGGACATCATTTTTCTCCCGGCCCCGGTTGGCCGCTAGGCTTGCCTAACAACAGGGCGCGAGGATGTTCCTCCATCAGTTCGGCCACGCGTTGCAGGGTTTCCATGAGGCCATGGGCTTCTACAAGCAGCGTATCAAATGCGGGCACGGTATTTTGCCCGAGCTGTTGTAATTCCTGCTCTCCAATCTTGGCCAGCGTGCTCAAATCCTGGCCGGCTCGGTTGAAGGTTTCTGCCGTTCGACGCACTGCTTGGGCACCCGCCTGAAAATCCTTCAAGGTTGATCGAAGCTGTGGACCCAGATCGCCGGTTCCCTCCAGAGTCGCGGTCAATTGATCCAGCGTTTTACCAAATTGTACCGCGTGTTTCGCCAATGTGCCGCTAAAGGCTTCCACATGCTCCAGAGTTTGGCGCAGGCTGTCGGAGCGGTCGGCGACCGCTCCAGTGATCGTGCTTATATGCTGCAAAATCTGGGTTAGCGCGGCCTGATTTTTCTCATCCAACATCTGTTCGAGACGTTGTGACAGGCTATTGGCGTGCGTGATGACGTTGTTAAAGGCATCGTCTAGCCGGGCTACCAGCGACGGTCCGGCCAGAATGATGGGCAGCTCTTGTTCTGGCTCTTTTTCTAAGGGCAGCGACTGACCACCACCGCTCAATTCCACCGATGCCACTCCGGTCAAACCCAGCTTGGACAGAGTGGCGATGGTATCGCGTCGGATCGGAACGCCGCGTTCGATATCCAACACCACGTCCACCTGATCAGAATCGGCGGGATCGAGCCGGATCGATTCTACTTGCCCGACTTGCACCCCACGATAGCGGACGGCTGCCTTAGGGTTCAGTCCCACCACTGATTCGTGAAAATAGACCCGATAGCGGTCGTAGCTCTTGCTTTCGACACCCACCGTCAGCCAGAACACCACCCACAATGTTGCCACGCCCAATAGGACGACAAACAGGCCCACCAAGGCGTAATTTACTTTGCTGTACATGCCCGCTCCCGTGCTGTGCGACCGCGTGGCCCCTCAAAATAAGCCTGGATCAGGGGGTGCTCGTCCATCACCAGCTTAGCCATCGGTGCGTAGCCGATGACCTGTTTTTCACCCAAGAACGCCACTTGGTCGCTGGCATCCCACAGTGAGTCCAGGTCGTGGGTTACCATCACCACCGTCAGTCCCAGTGACTCTTTGAGTTGAACCAGCAGCTCATCGAAGGCACCTGCACTGACTGGATCGAGGCCCGAGGTTGGCTCGTCCAAAAACAGTAGCGCCGGATCGAGTGCCAACGCCCGCGCCAGAGCAGCGCGTTTGAGCATGCCGCCGCTCAGTTCGCGTGGCAATTTCTTGCCGGTATCCGCCGGTAGCCCGGCCAGCGCGATCTTGAGATCGGCAATTTCCGTGATCTGTCGCGCCGATAGCCGAGTGTGCTCGCGCAGCGGCACCGCTACATTTTCCCTCACCGTCAGCGAACTGAATAGCGCCCCCTGTTGGAACAGCATACCGAAACGTCGGCGTAGCCGGAATGCTGCACGGTCGTTGATGCCGACGATCTCTTGTCCAAACAGCTTGATCGAGCCTGCCACTGGTTTTAGCAGCATGATCACTGCTCGCAGCAGGGTGGTCTTGCCAGAACCGCTACCGCCGACTAGCGCTACAATTTCGCCTCGATACACATCGAGATCCAGATGATCATGGATGATCGTTGCGCCGTAGCGCGTGCGTAGGTCGCGAATTTCGATCACTTTATCCATTGTGTGCGTGCTCAGCGGCGCCATAGGCCCACATTACCCAGCGCCACCGAAAACAGGGCATCGGCGGCGATGACCAAGAAGATGGATTGCACCACGCTGACCGTAGTTTGCCGACCGACGCTATCGGCACCACCACGTATCTGGAATCCCTGATAACAGCCGACCAGGGCGATGATGATGGCGAATACGGGGGCCTTGCCGATGCCGATCAAGAACGAGGTGAGGGTGACCACTTTCGGGAAGCGCGCGAGAAAATCGCCGTAACTTACATCCAGCATGGTTTGGGCCACGACCATGCCACCGAACACGCTCAGCGCATCGGCGAACAGCGTCAACAGTGGCAGTGCCACGATCAGGGCCAGCAGTTTGGGTAGGACCAGCAGATGCATGGGGGGGATGCCGATGGTGCGCAGTGCATCCACTTCTTCGGTGACCTGCATGGTGCCGATCTGTGCGGTATAGGACGAGCCGGTGCGACCGGCGACGATGATGGCGGTAATCAGCGGCGCCAATTCCCGCAGCATGGTCAACGACACCATTTCGACGATGAAGATGTTGGCCCCGTAGAATTCCAGTTGACGGCCACCCTGATAGGCGATGACCACCCCCATCATAAAAGCTAACAGTGCAACGATGGGTAGGGCGTACACGCCTGCAGTTTCGATGTTGCCGAACAGTGCCCGCCAGCGGAAGCGGTGGGGATGTGAGATCAGCCACATCAGTGCCAGCGCTGCTTCCCCGACGAAGGTCAGAAAATCGCCACCGTGTCGCAGGTGATACCACACCTTTCGGCCTAATCGCTCCAGCCAGTTGGGTGTTGGTGACGGTGGTGGCAGCTTGCCAGCGGTGGCGCGGCGCTCTCGCACCAACTCCAGCAATTGCCGATGTTCCTCTTGCAAGCCAATCAATTGTACTTGGCGGCCGCCTCGCTCTAGTGCTGCGAGCAAATTCAGCAGTTGCAGCGCACCAGCAGTATCGATGGCCTGGATGTCGGAGCCATCCAGCGTCAATTTGTTGGATGGTGGTGGACTGAGTAGCTGCTGAGGATTGAATGCCTCAATACCAGCTAAGGTCCAGTAGCCAGCGCAGTAGTAACAGTCCTGCTCGCGGCGGACAGTCGCGGATTCTGAGGTTGAAAACGGGTTAGACCCTGTCACGGTTCACCGCCAGTCATGTCATCCTCGAAAGTAGGGATGGGCTGATGGTTATAAGCCAGGGTAAACGCTAGAAGCAACCTCTAGGAGGCAAGTTGTTAGAGAGGGCTGTCTGCTAAAAATTTGGGGCTATGGGCGAATCCCCTCTCCCTTGTGGGGGAGAGGGTTAGGGAGGAGGTAATTGACATCTTCTAGTCGAAGACGAAGTTGATGCTGACGGTACAGTCGGCAGTGACTGAGCCGGTGGTGTAGATGTAGGAGGGGTATCCTCCGCTGAGATTGCCACCGCAGCTCGTGTTACTGCTGTCGATATAAGGGTAGTAATTGTCGGATGATGGGGTAACGGTGAAGCTGGTGGTCATGCCGTCAGAGACCGTTTGCGAGCTTGGGCTGATGGTGCCACCAGAGCCTGCAGTGGCTGTTACGAGATAGGAGGCGACTTGGAAGCTAGCGGTAACCGTGCAATTGGCAGTGATCGGGCCAGTGGTGTAGGTGGTGCCATTGAGGCTGCCGTCGCAGCCGCTAATCGAGGCGATTTGGTAACCATAATTAAGATTCAGCATGAGGCTAGCGGTCGCGCCCTGGTTGACCGTTTGCGAGGCTGGACTGATGATGCCGCCGAAATTGGTAGTGGTAGCCGTAACCTCATAAGAAGTGGTTGGGGATACAAGACTAAAGCTAGCGCTGATTGTGCAATTGGCAGTGATCGGGCCGGTGGTGTAAGCAGTACCATTGAGACTGCCGCCACAACCGGTGACCGAGACGATTTGGTAGCCGTTGTTGGGAGTGACGGTGAAGCTGGTGTTCGCACCTTGGTTCACTGTTCTCGTGGATGGATTGATGGTTCCACCAGAACTGGCCGTGGTGCTAACGAGATAAGTAGTCGTTGGAGATATGGGGCTAAAGCTAGCGCTGACGGTGCAATTGGCAGTGATCGGGCTAGTGGTGTAGGTGGTACCGTTGAGACTACCACCACAACCGGTGACGGAGACGATTTGGTAGCCGCTGTTGGGAGTGATGGTGAAACTGGTATTCGCGCCTTGGTTTACTGTTCTTGTGGATGGGCTGATGGTTCCACCAGAACCGGCTGTGGTACTGACTAGGTACGTTGTGGTTTGTTCGGTTTGAACGAAACCGGAGTCAGCGGTGCTAAAACTGCTGCATTCATTGCTGTTGCACGCTTTGATCATGTAGGAATAAATAAGACCAGGTGCAACATCACTATCCTCAAAAGAGGTTGTGGGGGATGAACCGATAGACAGGTAATCGCGGTATACCTGATAAGAGGTAACACCAGCAGCTACGGGATTCCAAGTGATTTGTATGTGATCAGAGAACAAGCCATCGCTGGCGCTTACCCCCGTCGGTGGTAGTATGGCCGCATCGCTCGGCTCTTCTCGTGGCAAGGTCTTAATCTGCTTGGCCGCATTCTGGCGTTCCTGTAACACGGCGGAAGTCGGTTCTAGACAACCAACAGGCGTATCCGTGTCGCAAGGTGCCTCAGTAATATCGGCACTGGCTTGCAAGGACTGCTGTACCAAAGGATCGATGCCAGAGACCGGCGGATCAGCCGCCGTGCTGCGAAGAGTAGTAGCAGATCGATTCAACAAGGCAGTGAGCAAAGGCGACTGACAGGCATCGGTCGCTACCACCTCACCGATTCCGGCTTGAGCGGCGGCAGTGCGTATCGCGCACAGGATCTCGGCGGTGGCGACGCTACTGTACCAATAGCTATTCGTCAGCAAAGCCCCAAGGCTAAAGCGACGTAAAACAGTGACTTTGGTTTGGCCGTTTATTTTTTCGGCTTCTGGCATCCACTGTCGGTCAGATTTGGCAGAAGCGCTTTGTGCTGCTGCCAACACCCGTGCGGCCATGGTCTGTAACCCCTGCAGCCGGGCATTATCGATCGGCACAGT
>JACSSB010000131.1 GCA_014879435.1 Phycisphaerales bacterium | reverse complement strand
TCCTTCAAACGATCCTCTGCTTCTATTAGACGGCGTTCATACTCCTTAATCTGTTCATCTAAAAATCGTTGAGCGGTATCAGTGCTTTGCTGAGTATTACCCACTAGATTTCGCTCAAAAACTCCTACCACAGTTTCTACCATTCTTTTAGCCAATTGTGGATCAGGATCTTCATATAGAATGGTATATAAATCAGGTCCAGATTTTGTTAAATTGATCCGTTGCTGTAGTTGAATTAGCATCTGCTCCCTTGCTTCCGGATCTGGATTTTGAAGATCCAACTTGGTCAATTGAGCGATTTTCTCCAGATTCGGGCGACTGAATAGCGTCCGTGTAATCAATTCAATCTGCGCATTGGGATTCAGATCTACCGTCAGTCCCTCCAATAAGGGACGCAAGATAGTCTTAGTATCCACAGATACTCGTGCTGAAGCCTGATATTGATCAGGTAAGATACAGACCACTGCCCAGCCAAGCACGCAGACCACCCAAGCACATACCATCGCATACCAGCGATTACGCCAGATACCCCGCAAATAACCGAATACCTGTTCAACGATATCATTCATGATGACATCCTTCGCATCCTGCAGCGCCGTCAGATCAGAACCAAGCTTCTGGAATAATCAGAATATCACCCGGTAACATATCTACATTCGCGCTAATATCGCCATTCATGAGGTCATCTAAGCGAACTTCGTACTCTTTTTGTTGACCCCCTTCTATCCGAATCAGCTTGGTTTTATTGCCAGCGGCGAACTCGTTCAAACTACCAATCAGAACCATTACATCGAGCAAGGTCATCTTTCTCCGATAAGCAATAGCCTGCGCATGGGCTTGTCCCTCTTGAGAGCTGCTGCTCCCCTCCCCCTGCTGTGCTCCAGCGATCTGACCAATGATTCGAATCTGCTCACTGTACGGTCCAATCCCACCCGCGACAATCACGGTGACAATCGGCTGGCGGACATAGGTCTCCAGTGCCTTCTCCAAATCTCGCGCCAATTGACTGGGGGTCTTACCACTGGCTTGCAAATCCTCCACCAAGGGAGCCGTGATCTTACCATCTGGGCGAACGATCACGGCCTGCGAGACCTCCGGGTTACGCCAGACAAAGATCTGAAGCTGATCACCAGGACCTATCAAATAGTTGTAAGCTTCTGGTGAAGTCGTCTGAGAGCCATATTGTGTCGAAGGCGGTAGGCTCGGTTGCTGCTTGGCGCAGGCTCCAACAACGAGCATAACCACCAACATCCCCATCCAAGCTTTGAATCCAAATGTGACAACCCGCATATTTATCTCCGCGAGGAATTTCAAATATCGCGCCGCAGTCTCTTTTTCGTACATTTTCATGCATCATGGTAGTCGTGACCCTTTCTCCAGTCTATAGCCACAACCCATTCCAGCGAATTTGATGGACTCAACCAATCCCTTCATCGCCATTCGCAGCCTCGTCAAACGCTACGCGGAAGGTGATCTGCGACGTACCCTCTTCGATGACCTGAGCCTGGATATCGATCAAGGCCAATTCGTTACCTTACTGGGTCAATCCGGCTCGGGAAAATCCACCTTACTCAATCTTCTGGGCGGCATTGATCTACCCGATGCAGGCCAAATTCACATCGGCGATCAGGCGCTGACCGACTTGAGCGAAGCAAAGCGTACCCGATTTCGGCGCCGCCATATCGGTTTTGTTTTTCAATTCTTCAACCTGATCCCGACTCTGACCGCTGAGGAAAATCTACTGCTGCCACTGGAATTGAACGGGCTGACTAGTCCAGATCGGCGTGAACGGGCATTGGAATTATTGAACAACGTTGGGCTCGGCAACCGTCGCCACAGCTTTCCAGAGCGCCTGTCCGGCGGCGAGCAACAGCGGCTCGCTATTGCCCGAGCCCTGGTTCATGACCCGCTTTTACTGCTGGCTGATGAACCCACCGGCAACCTCGATACCGACACCGGAGCGCGGATACTGAATCTGCTGCAAACCCTGCATCGGCAAACGACCATCACCATAGTCATGGTCACACATAGTCGGGAAGTCGCCACCCGTGCCGACCGAATTCTGACACTGGATAACGGGCGCATCTGGGAAGCACCATGAGGATACCCGTATTTTGGCGCGCATTGCTACGATATCCCTTATGGCATCCCTGGCAACTGGGGCTGACGGTACTCGGCATCGCGTTGGGGGTAGCGGTAGTGCTGGCGGTGGATCTGGCCAACGCCAGTGCCCGTCATAGTTTTGAATTGGCCATGAACCGCATCACCGGCCACGCCACTCATCGTCTTGTTGGCGGTCCTCAAGGCATCGCCGAAACGATTTATACCCAGTTACGGGTTGAGCGTGGCTTCCAATTAGCCGCTCCAGTAGTGACCGGCTACCTGCCTGATGCCGAACGACCGGGGCAGTTACTGCAAATCCTTGGTATTGATCCATTCGCGGAAGCACCCTTTCGCGATTTCGCCGCCGACCTCAGCGGCACAGACTTCGATTTACGCACTCTGCTGCTCCATCCGAACGCTGCTCTGCTCCCAGAAGCACTCGGTGCGGAGCTCAGCCTGAAACGTCGCGATCAACGTTTAACCCTACACCGCGCCGGTATCTTGCGGGGCGCGGCCTTCGAGGGATTGATCGTCACCGATATTGCCACGGCGCAAGTTTTGCTGGATCGCCCCGGTCGCTTGAGTCATATCGACCTGATCTTGCCGACGGGTCCGACTGGTGAGCGCATGGCAGCTGAACTACGTGCCTGGCTACCTGCCGACTTACGACTGGAGCAACCAGCCGAACGGAACCGAGTCACGGCCGATCTCAGCGCTGCTTTTTCGTTGAATCTAAGCGCTATGAGTCTGCTGGCGCTGATGGTTGGCATGTTCCTGATCTACAACGCCATCAGCTTCTCCGTAGTACAACGCCGACCACTGTTGGGAATACTGCGCGCTTTGGGTATCAGCCGTAGTGAACTGTTTATCGGCGTACTGGGTGAAGCGTTGTTGCTCGGCCTAGCGGGTACCTTGCTCGGCGGCATTCTGGGGATATGGTTGGGGTCGGGACTGGTGCATCTGGTCACCCGCGCCATCAATGATTTGTACTACGTGCTCAGCATCCGTGAACTGACCATCGAACCGTGGTCGCTGGCCAAGGGCGTGGCACTCGGCCTCTTGGCGACACTGGCCGCCGCTTGGCTACCCGCACGAGAAGCCGCCGATACCCCCGCTGGCGCCGTACTTAGCCGTGCTCATCTGGAAAGCCGATGGCGCGCCGCCTTGCTTCGACAGGTGCTAACGGGACTGATTCTGCTGGGCGTTGGCGGGATCATCATCATTTTTCATTCTCTGACTGCAGGTTTCACTGGGCTGTTTCTCTTAATCCTAGGTTGTGCCCTGCTGACTCCGCCTGCCATGGTAGGCTTGGTCTGGCTGAATCAACCGTTGACTGCTCGCCTGGGATTGCTGGCACGCATGGCCAACCGCGATGTTACCCGTCACCTCAGTCGCACCGGTATCGCCGTCGCGGCGCTGATGGTGGCCTTTTCCACTGCGGTCGGAGTCGGGGTCATGGTGGATAGTTTCCGAGAGGGAGTCTCCATCTGGATCGAGGATCTGTTGAACGCTGATCTTTATGTGGCACCGCTTTCCGTCGCAGACGATAGCGAGCGCTCAGGCGTGCTGGCTCCCACCGTGCTGAAAGCACTGCAAGATATGCCGGAGATAGCGGCAATCTCCACCTATCGCCCGATCAAGATCGAATTCGATCACCGCCCACTCACCCTGATCGTGACCGAGCTCGCTCCCGCCTCCCAAGCGGGCTATCGCCTGATCGCCGGTGAGGCGAGCACAGCTTGGCAACAATTCCAAACTGGGGAAGCGGTACTGATTTCAGAACCACTGGCGTACCGAAACCAGCTTACGGTTGGTGACCGCATTGAACTACCGACCGAACAGGGGCCGCACACGTGGACCATCGCCGGAGTTTTTCTCGATTATGGCTCGGAACATGGGCGGATTCTGCTGCATCGCTCTGGCTATGAACGCTATTGGCACGACCCAGCAATCAGCTCAGTGGCGTTGTTCGCAGCGGCGGACACGGATCTGGCCCACTTACGCACTGCTCTGCAACAACGCCTGGGAGTAATCCAACCCCTATCGATCCGTAGCAACCGCGATATTCGAGGTTTCACCCTGGAAATCTTCGAGCGTACCTTCACCATCACCAGCGTATTAAGGCTGCTGGCGATCCTGGTAGCGGTGATCGGCGTGTTCAGCGCGCTGCTAGCTCTGCAATTGGAACGCGCACGCGAATTCGCGATGCTGCGCGCTATGGGGATGACGGTCCAGGAAATTGGTGGACTGGTTTCGCTGCAAACTGGCTTCATGGGTCTCGCCGCCGGTTTGTTGGCGCTACCGACGGGTTTACTACTGGCGGCAGTATTGGTTTTCGTGATCAATCGCCGGGCCTTCGGTTGGAGTCTGCCGTTTCAACTGGACCCTTTATTACCACTGGAAACGCTGGGACTGGCGCTGGTCGCCGCTCTGCTGGCGGGGTTGTATCCCAGTTGGCGTATGGCCCGTACCCGACCGGTCGATGCCTTGCGGGCAGAATGAATGAACAGTCGTTCAGGATGGTGGATGATCGGATTGTCGCTGACGGCGCTGCTGCTACTCATTGCCGTGACCGTTTTTTTCTTTCGGCCTCATTCCCAACCCGTCGAGCGTATCGCTGTCGGTTCGGCCATGGGGAATGACGATACCGCTGGCTATCGACGGGCCGATGCCCCGCGTTCCTTTCATTTTCCCGTCGATCATGGACCCCATCCCGAATTCCGCAATGAGTGGTGGTACCTTACCGGCAATCTGGCCGATGCGAGCGGACGGCGATTCGGCTACCAATTGACCTTGTTTCGCATCGCTCTGGCTGCAACACCGCCAGTCGCAGATTCGGCCTGGCGCAGCCATCAGATGTATATGGGGCATTTCGCGTTGACCGATATCGCGGGTGGACAGCATTACGGCTTCGAGCGCTTCAGTCGCGGTGCCGTGGGACTGGCAGGCGCGCAGACCACTCCATTTCGAGTCTGGCTGGGGGACTGGGAACTGGCCGGAACCGACGTGAATATCTTTCCTCTGCGATTACGGGCGCGAGAAGGCGATATTGCACTGGACCTGACTTTAAATACCACCAAGCCGCTCGTGCTACAAGGCGACCAAGGTCTGAGTCAGAAAAGTGCGGAGCGGGGCAACGCCTCCTACTACTATTCCTACACCCGCCTGTCGACTACAGGCACGATTCGGCTGGCTGAACGCAGCTTCACGGTCGAGGGAGCAAGCTGGCTGGATCGAGAATGGAGTACCAGCGCCTTAGGACCAGATCAAAGTGGCTGGGATTGGTTCGCGCTGCAACTGGATGACGGTCGTGATTTGATGTTCTACCGGCTGCGGCGCAAAGATGGCACGCTGGACCCGCATAACGCGGGAACCTTGGTCGCGACCGATGGCTCGACGCGCGTACTCCACTGGGACGAGGTGGATGTGCAGCCGCTCGGTAGCTGGACCAGCCCACACACCGGCGACCGTTATTCCGCAGGCTGGCGGTTGCGGATACCAACCGAGCATTTGGATCTGACTGTCACCCCCACCATCGCCGATCAGGAAATGCGATTAACCATCCACTATTGGGAAGGGGCCGTGATGGTGAATGGTCGTGCTGGAGATCAGGCGATTCACGGCCAAGGCTATCTGGAAATGACACGCTACGAACCGGATACCCCGATACGCTGATCGCCATATTGATCATTACTCCCGCGCAGGCGAAGGCTCAGAAGCGACGACTCGCACGATTTTCTGGATTCCCGCTTTCGCGGGAATGACCTTTAGTGATTGAGACGTTCCTTACTCAGGTGGCAACACCACGAAGTGACTGATCGTCACTCCCGCACAGGCGGGAGTCCAGAAACGACGGTATGCGAGACATCCTGGATTCCCGTTTTCATGGGAATGACTTTAGGCTGAGGCCCCGCGCTGCCGCCGTGCTTCGAACAGAAACACTCCAGCCGCCACCGACACATTTAGACTCTCCACACTATTTTCGGCCATCGGAATCCGTACCAAGCGGTCACAGATTTCACGCGTCAAACGCCGCAGTCCCTTCTCCTCGGCACCCAGTACGATGGCGGTCGGCACGCTCAAATCGATCTCGTACAGGCTGGCTTCAGCCTCGCCTGCCGCACCAACGATCCAGACTCCCTGCTCCTGCAAGCTACGCAGCGTCCGCGCCAGATTGGTAACCTGCACGAAGGGCACGATCTCCGCTGCACCGCTGGCTACCTTGCGTACCGTCGCATTCAAACCAGCAGCGCGATCTGCCGGTGCGATCACCGCATGGACTCCCGCCGCCGCCGCACCACGCAGGCACGCTCCGAGATTGTGTGGGTCTTGCACGCCATCCAACACCAGTAGCAACGCTGGCTCCTTTGCTGCGAGCAATGCCGGTAGATCCGCCTCACCATATACCCGTTGCGAGGCCACTACCCGAGCGACGATACCCTGATGACGCGCACCGCCACTGGAGCGATCCAATTCCGCTCGATCAACGGGATAAACCGGCACTCCAAGATCGGCTGCCTGATCCAGCAGCGCGCGCGCCCGTGCATCGTGCCGACCACGCTCCACCCACAATCCACGCAAGCGCTCGGGTTCGTACTCCAGCACTGCCGCGACCGCATGCCAGCCTCGGATCAGTTCCTCGGCCATCGCGCTTATTCCCCCCGCCGCCGCCGATTATGGCGAGTACGGCGTTCCGGTTTATCGCCGCGCTCACGCTCGACCAATTCAAAATCGATCTTGCGCTCGTCCAAATCGACACGCGTCACCCGTATCCGCAGGCCATCCCCCAAACGATAAACCTTCCCGGATCGCTCACCGTGCAAGCGATGCCCAATCGGATCGAAATGGTAATAGTCGTTGCGCAACGCCGTCACATGAATCAAACCCTCCACAAACACTTCGCGCAATTCGACAAACAAGCCAAAAGCAGTGACTGCGGTGATGATGCCATCGAAGGTCTGGCCGATCTTATCCAGCATGAACTCGCATTTGAGCCATTCCACCGCATCGCGCACCGCCTCGTCAGCCCGCCGTTCGGTCATCGAGCAATGCTCGCCCAAAGTGACCAGATCGGCTTGATTGAATGGGAAATCCGCCACCTTGCCTCCTCCCAAAATGTGGCGAATCGCACGATGTACCTGCAAGTCGGGATAGCGGCGGATCGGTGAGGTGAAATGAGCGTAGGTCTCCAGCGCCAGACCGAAATGCCCCACATTGCCCGGATGATAGACGGCCTGGGCCAACGAACGCAGCATCACGGTCTGAATCAAATGGGCATCTGGCCGGCCCTGCACTTGGGCCAAGAGGCGGGTATAGTCCAACGGCGAGGGTTTGTCCCCACCACTCAAACCCAAACCTAATTCCCCCAGGAAAGCGCGCAGTTTGTTCAGGCGATCCTCGCTTGGCCCTTCGTGAATCCGATACAGCCCAGGAACCTTGTGACGCCGCAGGAAGCGCGCTGCCGCCACGTTGGCGGTGATCATGCACTCCTCGATCATACGATGGGCATCGTTGCGCTCGGTTGGCAGGATGCGCTCGATCTTGCGGTCGGCACCATATTCGATCACGGTCTCTTGCGTGTCGAAGTCAATCGCCCCACGCTGCTCTCGGGTCGTTCGCAAGACCTGATATAGCTGATATAAACGATCCAGATGCGGGGTCAATTCCGCATGTTCGGCACGAATACGAGAATCGCCTCCGGCGACGATCTCCGCCACCGTGTCGTAACTCAGCCGCGCATGAGAACGCATCACCGCCTCAGCGAAACGCGAGCGGACGATGCGGCCCTCAGCATTGATGGTGATTTCACACACCAAACAAAGCCGGTCCACCGCAGGGTTCAGCGAGCACAGGCCGTTGGATAGCGCCTCGGGAAGCATCGGGATGGCCCGATCCGGGAAATACACCGAGTTGCCGCGCCGACGTGCTTCGCGATCCAATGCGGTATCCGGCTTCACGTACCACGACACATCAGCAATCGCCACCAATAGCCGCCAGTTGGCACCCCGCCGCTCGCAGTAGACCGCATCATCGAAATCGCGGGCGGTGATGCCATCAATCGTCACCAGTGGCGTGTCCCGCAAATCCCAGCGTCCCTGTTTGGCCGCTTCCGGCACCATTTCACCAAATTCGCGGATTTCGGCCAACGTCGCTTCCGGCCATTCCACCGGAATGCCATGGCTGGCAATGGCGATTCGCACCTCCATCCCCGGCGCCATGTGTTCGCCCAAGACTTCCTTGACTCGTCCCAGCGGCTGGGTCCGTGCGCTAGGCTGCGCGATCAGTTCGACGATGACGATCTGACCGGCCTGAGCTAAACCGCGACCGTCAGGCGGTACGATAATGTCTTGGTTGATCCGCTTGTTATCGGGAATAACAAAACAGGCGCCACGCTCTTCGCAAAATCGACCCACCACGGTCTCAGTATTGCGCTCCAAGACCTCAGCCACCGCACCTTCACGGCGACCCCGATAATCCACCCCGATCACGCGCACCAATGCACGGTCACCGTGCAGTAGCTTGCGCATCTGGCGCGGCGACAGGAATAGGCTATCGCCACCTTCGTCGGGAATCAGGAATCCATGCCCCTCAGGATGACCGATGACCCGTCCGCTCACCAGATTCATCTTGGCGACCAGCCCGTAACCAGCACGGCGATTACGGATCAGTTGCCCATCCCGCTCCATCGCCCGCAAACGGCGGGATAGCGCTTCGTTTTCCCACTCCCCTTCCAGGCGCCATTCGGCGCACAATTCCTCCAGGGTCAAAGGCATGCCGCGTTCTTCCAGATACTGCAGGATGAACTCCCGACTGGGCACGGCGCGGCCGTATTTCTCCTGTTCTCGAGAAGAGAACGGATCGAGCTGCCGCCAGGAACTACGTTGTTTATGAGCCATTACCAACACTGCTAAAAGTTAAAAACGATAAAAGGGAAACGATTGACAGACCGGGAGGCAATCCGTATAGTCCGCTCCCGGCGTCACCGTAAGACGGTCTGACAGCCACCAAGCCGAAGTGGCGGAATTGGTAGACGCGCTAGGTTCAGGTCTTAGTTGGGGTAACCCAGTGGAGGTTC
>JACSSB010000256.1 GCA_014879435.1 Phycisphaerales bacterium | reverse complement strand
CTCAGCCAGTGGATCAAGCAGCAGGCAGGAACCCGGTACCATCGGCGATGCTAACCAAGCGGCCAGGGTCAAAGGTTCTCGCAATTCCGGCAATCGGTTGCGCCCACATTGCTCACAGGCATTGATGACGATCTCCCGCCAGTGCTGGACCTTGCGCGTCAGCCGTTCGTCATTCAAGCGGACACCACCGCGTTCGGTGAACAGCGGCTGGAAAATGTTTACCCCCAGCTCCACCGCCTTTTGTACTGTATGATCCATTTTTTCACCCCGCGAGATCCCCTGCGCCAATACGATAGGGAGCGATGGTTCCAGTTGAGCGGCTAAAACCTCCATCACCTGCACGGTGGCTTCTCGCCCATGGATTTCGCCGAGCGTGGCTGTACATGCCCCACCCTCACCGTCGAATAGGATCAACGGTGCACCGGGTTTAAGCCGCAAAACCCGCACGGCGTGATTGAAGGCGCCGCCCTCCAACGACACACGGGTACCAGCCTTCAACGGCACGGGCAAATAAAAACGGGGAACACGCATTCGATTTGACCTCGCGGATGGATCATCAACCTGGATTTTCTCAGCGCACAGCACACCGATGTGGCCCCACTAGCGGGTAATCAGCATTGATTCATACGCTGCCCTTTCAAAAACCGTGCTCGCCTTGGCATAATTCATTGAGAATCGTGTTCCGATCGGAGACATTATCGGAATTACTCCGAATTCTTGCAGCCCGCCCAACCCAGGGAGACAACAACAATGCGTGTCCTGCTGACCACCAATGAGTATCCTCCTTATGTCTACGGCGGTGCCGGTGTTCATGTCGAATACCTATCGCGCGAACTGGCCAAGCTTACTCCGGTCGAGGTTCGCAGTTTTAATGATCAGACGCTCGACGAAGGCCAGTTGCATGTGCGTGGTATCAAGATGGATACCACCCACTTTGCCGGCTGTCCGCAACCCTTTGTCTCTCCTCTCAAAGCCCTGAGCACCTGTTTGGCTTTCGTGGGCCATGGCATTGGTAACGACCTAGAGGGCAGCGCCGAGGTTATCCATTGCCATACTTGGTATGCCCACTTCAGCGGCATTCTTGCCAAAATTCTGTATAACATCCCGATGGTGATCACCGTCCATTCGCTGGAGCCACTTCGCCCCTGGAAACGCGAACAGCTTGGACGCGGTTATGATCTCTCGCGCTGGATCGAGAAAACCGCACTGGAAATGGCCGATGCCGTCATCGCAGTATCGCGCAGCACCCGTGACGATATCCTGCGGCTATTCGATGTCGATCCATCCCGAGTTGTCGTCATTCCCAACGGGATCGATACTGAGGAATATCATCCGATCAACGAGCCGGAAACCATCGCCCAACTCGGTATCGACCCCGACCGTCCCTACGTGTTGTTCGTCGGCCGAATCACTCGGCAAAAAGGCTTGTATTACCTACTGCAAGCGATTCCACATTTTGATCCAAAACTGCAGGTGGTGTTGTGCGCTGGTGATGCCGATACCTTGATCATGCAGCGCGAGACCGAGGAGATCGTCCGAGAATTGCAGTCTCGGCGCTCTGGCATCGTCTGGATTCCTAAGATGCTGCCACGCGCAACTACTATCGCTTTGTACTCACACGCTGCCATCTTCTGTTGTCCTTCGATCTACGAGCCGTTTGGCATCATCAACCTAGAAGCCATGGCTTGCGGCACACCTGTCGTAGGCAGCGCGACCGGTGGCATCCGCGAAGTGGTGGTCGATGGCGAAACTGGTCTGCTGGTGGACCCGCAACTGTCACCCGATCCGCCACATGATCCCAGTGCCCCTGCCAAGTTCGAACGCGAGCTGGCTCATGCCATTAATCGTCTGATTAATGATCCAGAACTGCTGCAGCGCATGGGTCAGGCCGGTCGCGAGCGAGTTGAGCAACACTATAGCTGGCGCAGTATCGCCCAACAGACTTACGACCTGTACCGTCGGTTGCAGTCACAGCGGAGCTAGTCCGCGACCTGCATCGATCCGCATCTCCGTACTGCCTTTCGATCTTCCTGCCAGGGGCCGTTCGTGCCCCTGTCGTCTGTTTATCACCGTTGCAACTCTTTCGCTTTCGTAGAGTCTTTTTGCTTAATGGCACCATGGATGCGACAAGCGGTGTCATCTCCGCTTAAAACTCAAACGACATATTGATTTTGCGTTGCAACATTCTTGAGGAGGATTGTGATGGCGACTTCCATCCCTGTTGTCGAGAGCTCACTCACTACGCCCCGAGTGCGCATTGTCCCCGTTGAGCAGCCCTGGGAATGGCTCGGTGCGGGCTGGAAAGATCTATGGCGGGCACCAGCGGTCAGTATTTCCTACGGCCTGCTGTTCGTAATCATGGGCTATTTCCTGGTGTATCTGGTCGAGTCGAGTTTTCAATACACGCTGGCCCTGACCTCCGGCTTCCTGCTGGCGGGTCCGTTCTTGGCCATAGGCTTGTACGACATCAGCCGCCGCTTGGAAGCCGGTCAGCCGGCCAGCTTGGGTCATGCACTCATCGCATGGCGGTACAATCTGCTGCCGATCGCCCTATTCGGTATTTTGATCGGTATCCTCATGATTATCTGGGTGCGACTCTCTGGGATGATGTTCGCCCTACTCATTGCAAGTCAACGGATGACTCTGGACACTTCAAGCACACACCTTTTCTTTTCGGGTAGCGGCCTGATCTTTCTGATCGTCTTTGCCGTAGTGGGTGCGGTGATCGCTGCTGTCGTGTTCACGATCAGCGTGGTCTCGATTCCCATGATGCTGGACCGGAAAGTCGATCTCATCACAGCCGTACTGACTAGCATCACCGCTGTAAGGGTCAATCCAGCGCCGATGGCATTGTGGGCGGCATTGATCGCCATCTTCACCGGAATCGGCTTGGTTACTTTCTATCTCGGTTTAGCCATTACCTTGCCGCTGATTGGGCACGCCTCCTGGCATGCTTATCGGGAGCTGGTTGAAGACAACGACATCGAGCCACAACCGCTCTAGAATGTTTCTTAAGAATGTTTCTTAAGTTGTGTTTGCCGTCATCCTCGCACAAGCGGGTCCAGGGTGACCTAGAGGGTGCTGGATTCCCGCCTTCGCGGGAATGACGATTGAAGTGCATAGCACTCTACTTCCACAATTATTTGCCGTCATCCTCGCACAAAGCGGGTCCAGGGTGACCTAGAGGGTGCTGGATTCCCGCCTTCGCGGGAATGACGATGAAGTGCATAGCACTCTACTTCCACAATGATTTGCTGTCATCCCCGCGCAAGCGGGGATCCAGGGAGACATCGAAGCTACTGGATTCCCGCATTTGTGGGAATGACGATGGGTTGCTGTATGGCTGGCGTTTTTTATGACACGGCGCTTTCAGCCGATCCCCGCCAATCGCCGCAGTCGTTCCAGATAAGCGCGCTCGTCTGGCTCGCGGCCGCTGCGTTGCGCCTCCCATAGCGTTTCACCGAGGCAATCCATCATCCGATGTTCGACGGCGTGGCTATCTCCCAGATGCTGGCAAAGCTGCTGATACACCGTGAGAATGCCGGTCGGACGGTCACTACTGAGTTGTTCCTGAATCGCGATATGCATGCCCATGTGTAGGAAGGGATTGCTTTGCCCCATCTCCGGGGTGTATTCGCTCGCTAGGGCGCTCTCAAGATCGCGCAAGATCGGTTGATATTCTGGATGCTCGCGAATGATATCGGCGATCAGGCGTTCCAATGGTTCCAGCGGCTGGTCGGCGCTGGCCTTCTCCCAAATGGTGCAGTAGTAGCGACGTAAACTGTCGCGATCATTACCGAACATCAGCTCACCTCATTCTTGTCGGGATAGGCACAGAGATCGCGGATCGGGCAGGCCGCACAACGGGGCTTGCGGGCAATGCAAATATAGCGGCCGTGCAAGATCAACCAATGATGGGCGTCGTGCTTGAACACCTCCGGCGTCACCGCCAACAAGCCTTCTTCGACTTCCCGCACGGTTTTGCCCGGTGCCAGCCCGGTGCGGTTGGCGACCCGAAAGATATGGGTATCGACCGCGATGGTCGGTTCGCCGAAAGCAGTGTTGAGTACCACATTGGCGGTTTTGCGGCCGACACCGGGCAGAGCCTCCAATGCTTCTCGATCACGTGGCACTTCGCCACCGTGCCGTTCCAGTAACAACGCACAGGTTTTGAGTAGGTTGGCGGCCTTGGTGTTATAGAGGCCGATGGTCTTGATGTATTCCTTCAATCGCACTTCACCCAAGGCCAGTAAGGCTTGAGGGGTGTTGGCGACCGGAAATAATCGGACCGTGGCCTCGTTGACTTTCTTGTCGGTGGATTGCGCCGATAACATCACTGCAACCAGTAATTCAAAGGGACTCAGGTAGCGCAGTTCGGTCGTCGGCTGAGGACATGCAGCTTGCAAGCGAGAAAAGAGCTGATAAACATGCGCAGCATCCACGATCCTAGCGCGACTCCGCTTCGAATTCATAGGTGCCGCCGTCGGACGGAAGTGACAGATAAAGTCGCTCGCTCTGGAATCGATAGAAGCGTACCCGCTCCAGATTATGGGTGAAAATCTGATGCAAAGATCCCGGCGGACACATCTTGCGTGTGGTCATCAATTGGCTCAATACCAATTGGCCGCGTGTGGGTGAAGACCAGCTTCCCTGGCCAGTATTACAGTCCACTCGCATTTGGAGTTTTCCATCCGCTTCAAAACGAATCGTGTAATCAGAAGGCCGATTCGGTATGTAATTGCGGCTGTCTACAGCCCGAAATTGGACCAGGCGCCATGCAGTACCGGTCAGATCATGGTCTTTCACGGTGTCCTCCGATCGGCTATCAGATGCAGTCGAGCAGCCGGTGAATAGCACCAGCCCGGCACCAAGAATCAGAATAAAAACTGCTGACATCCAACCTTTCATCTGTGATTGCTCCCCGCTGTATATCTGGATTGCACTCTAACCAGACCCATATTTCGGCCCAATTCCGTTCGTTTTCCAAGAGATCACACCCCTGCCGATCCATGCGACCCTCGATAGCTTTTACAAACTAAATATGTGCTTGGCAATAGAGGGCTTCGCCACTAGCGACTAAAGTTATTGATTGCAATAGAACCAATAGGGCTTTAAATCTTTTTTGCTACATAAAAGAGACGATTAAGCCCTTGAAACCACCAACAAAGTAGGCAAAACAGACTTATGGAAAACGATCTGGAACAAGAGATTCACAAACTTGCTTATCATATTTGGCAAACGGGTGGCAATGAATTCGGCCGTGCCCTCGATTTTTGGCTGATGGCAGAGCGCATGCTCATCGAACTGATGGCCGACTCGGCCTATCTGGCCAATACCACCGCTGCCTCGGCCATGGAGGCCACGACGACCTGGCCTGTGGCCTTGCGCAGCCTTTATCTCTACCGGATGCGTGATCTCGCCCGCCAAATGTGGCTGGCTAGTAACGAGCAACAAGAACGTTCGCTGGATTACTGGCTCACTGCCGAAAAGCACCTACGTATGGTCACCGATGCGGCGTTGCGTACCGCTGGCGCTAGTCTTGGTAAGGAGGAAGCCTTGGCCAGAACCTTCGAGAATTTTTCACCGGTGGAATACCTGGAACAAATCCGCAAAACAGCTTACCAACTCTGGGAAGCGGCAGGGCGTCAGTACGGATCGGCGCTCGATTTTTGGCTGGCGGCGGAGGAAAAGGTTATGGCTTCGATGCATTCTGGTGCAACACCACCCACTAGCACTAGCACCAGTGCCAGCACTAGCACCAGTGCGAACACTAGCGCCAGCGCCAGCGCCAGCACTAGCACCAATCCATCTGTACAAGCGGCCCCTGCTCCAAAACGGCAACGGCGCCCAATGAAGCAGAAATAGAAAAAATCCGCTGGCGGCAATGGCCGGCGGATTCCGCTCAAGGTTTTCGGAACAACGTGGAACCGGCCTCAGTGCCATGATCCTTGCGCGTAACCCATCTCGCTTTTCTCTGGATCATGATCAAAGCAATGCGTTGGCTTTCCTTTCGATCTTCGTCACACAAGGCCATGCCCATCACCATGCTCGCGGCCTTGTTGGTGCTGATCGTGGTGCTATTGCTGTCGTGGCATTTCGAAGTGGAATCGCCCGATCTGTCGTTTTCGACCCAAGCGCCTCAGGAATCAACACCGATCAAGATCGCTGTCGCTAATACCTTCAGCGGACCTAACGCGCCATCGGGTCTTGCCATGTTGCGCGGTACACAGCTCCTAGTCGAGCATATCAACGCCAGTGGTGGTATCCACGGCCACCCCCTGATGCTTCAGCCCTTCGACGATCAGCGTAGTGTTGAAGGTGCCGAGCGCGTTGCGGAGCAGATTGTCGCTACCCAACCCGGCATCGTTGCTGTCGTCGGCCACGGTTCCAGCACCGCCTCACGCGCCGCTGGCGATCTCTACCGACTGCACAAGATCCCCGCCATCACGCCGACCTCGACCAATCCCAATATCACGCGATTCAACCCTTGGTATTTTCGAGCGATTTTCAACGATGACCTGCAGGCCAATATTCTGGCCCACTACATCCGATCCGTACTGAATTATTCCTCGGTAGCCGTGGTTCGCCTGGAAGATACCTACGCCACCACGCTGAATCGAAGCTTCGCTCTGACGGCGGATACTATCGGACTCGGTATCCGCCAACAGATCACTCTATCCGACCAACCGCACCCGGAAGAAATCGAACAAGCGGTGACGCGGCTGGCGGCGGACACTAAAATCGAAGCGATCCTATTGATTTTACGTCCACCGCAAGCCAATCCTCTGATACAGGCTCTGCGCAAGCGCGGGGTCAAGACCCAGTTACTGGGTACCGACTCGTTGGCTTTGGCGGGCTTTACCAGTGAACGGCGCCCGGAGTCGGCGCTTGATCCGAATCCTTCTTTGCATTTCACTGACGGTATGTACATCGTCGCACCGTTCATTCCCGACACGGCGACGGCAGCAGCCCGCCGGTTCCTGCATGACTACGCCGCGATCTACCAGGAAGATCCCATCTGGAGCGCGATTTACGCCTACGACAGCGCCCTGGCAATCGCCGAGGCTCTGCGGCGACTGCCCACGATTGATCTGTCCGATATGCCCGATTTACGCAACGCGGTGCGCGAGCAACTCATACAGATGAATAGCCCGGCGCGTGCAGTGGCGGGTTTGATGGGAGCCTTGTATTTCGATCCTGAGGGTGATGCGGTTCGCCCGGTATACATCGCTCGGGTCAAGGATGGACACATCACTCCGGCGACCCGACAGTTGCAACTGGTCGAAAACCCTCAATTGATCAGTACCCTGCGAGCGCAAGGTGAGCACATCATCGATCTGGGCAACAGCTTATTGCAGATCGTCCAGGTGGTCTACACCGGTATCCATCTGAATAAACTGCATGCAATCGATGTCAAGGCGCGGACCTTTCAGGCCGATTTCGATTTATGGTTCCGCTACAGCGGCGAGTTGGATACCGAGAATATTGTATTTCCCGACGCCACGACGCCGATCCGCCTGAACGATCCCCTGATCACTCGCGAACTGTTGGGAGAGCAGTACCGTGCGTTTCGGGTACAAGGAACCTTCCGTTACACCACTACCCATCGCAATCTGATCGATGGCAACGAAAATCTCATTATCCAATTCCGTCATGCGCATCTCGACCAGAGTCGGTTGGTATTCGTCACTGACAGCCAAAACATGGGCTTGGGCGATGGCAACCGCGAATGGGGGCAAATTCTACGTGCGGAGCAGGTACTGGCCGCTGACTCGGGTTGGGTGATCAAAGAAGGTGCCGTCTATCAGGAAGTGCATAATCACAGCACCCTCGGCGACCCGCTCTTTCCGATGATCGCGCTGCCGTATTCCCATTTCTACGCCCGCATCCAGGGTCACCAGGGCGAGGTTTCACTCCAGCGTCAACTGGCGCGTTTCCTGCCGAAGCAATTCAGTTGGTCGTGGTTCATTTTCTTTGGCAGCTTGTTCCTCAGCACCTGGACGCCCTGGTTGCACCGCAATTATCCGGTATTAGCGGCGCTGTTTCGGCTGGTGACCAGTGCCTGCCTGCTGTATTTGCTGGAGAATCTGTTCAAGGCACTATACGCCGAGCGCTTCGAGCTTTATCAGCTTGAGCTGATGCTGTTGTTGTTCAAAAGTCTGTGGTGGCTGCTACCGGCGTTATTTGTAGTCGCCTTACTACCACCCTTGGTCTGGCGACCACTTGAGCATCAGACTCGGTATCCGGTGCCCAGCGTCGCTCGTACCTTCGTCAATCTGGTGGTATTTGGTATTGCCGGTCTTTGTATTCTTGCCTTCGTCTTCGACAAACCGCTGACTACGATCTGGGCGGCTTCTGGTTTACTGACGCTGATCTTGGGCATCGCATTGCAGGGCTTGATCCTGGATGCGTTCAGTGGCTTGGTATTGAATCTGGAGCGACCGTTTAGCTTGTCGCAGTGGATCGGTATTGCCACGCGCTGGCATGGTCGCCAATTTGGCCGGGTGGAAGAATTGAATTGGCGCACCACGCGGCTCTGGACGCGGGACAACAATTTGGTAGTCATTCCCAACAGCATTCTCAGTAATGCGGTGATCACCAATTATTCTCGCCCCACCTATCCCAGCCGAATGGAAATTCCGGTGGTGCTGGAATTTTCCGTACCCGTGGAATACGCCCAGCAGGTGTTGGAGGAAAGTGCCCGTCAAGCGGTGATGACAGGTGCGGTCCTAAAAGAACAACCGATCCGCGCGGTGGTCGATACCTTAGAAAGTTATGGTGTAAGATATAAGATTCAGGTGTATCATAATCCGGAAACCGTTTCGCCAGAGGTGGTCAAGACCGCCGTGAACCGGGCGGTGATGAAGCGCCTTCAGGCAGAAGGGCTAAAAGTAGCCCTGCCCTGGAGCTTCTGGGAATACGGTAAAGATCGGATTTAATTCTTGTCACAGCGGGTAATCTACCCCCTCTTCATTCGGGGGAGGAAGCGCGCTCCACCTTCATCGGACACACCATGATCCCATTCGATGCGAATACCTACCGCTCGCCCCTGGTGGCATGGTTCTGGCGACTGAGCTTGCTGGCTGGTCTGCTGGGCGCACTCACTGCTGATTTAGCGCTGGCTACCAATTCTGCGAATAGCCGCTCGCCATTAGGAACCAACATCGCCGCGCTGAGTTATTGGAGCACGGAATGGGCCGTGATCG